>JBIPMU010000287.1:0-8840 GCA_044377205.1 Chitinophagales bacterium
TAATACCTGCTTTTAACCCAATTGCACTATCTGTATTTTGATTCAATGGGCTCCATGCGTATTGATATGGTGGACGTCCTCCGGCTACTGCTATCTTAACGGTTCCATCTTCACCTTTATAACAAGAAACCTCTTTCATCTTACCTACAATAACTATCTCTGATGGTTCTTCTATGGTTCCTAATGTAGAAGTCGAACAGTTATTACCATCTGTAACGGTTAAGTTATATGTTCCGGCAGATGCCGTTAAAACATTACTTATTGATCCCGAATTACTCCAAGCAAATTGTAATCCTCCATTATTTGGTACTAAAGTTGATATATTGAGAGTTAATTTTCCATCATTTAATCCAAAACAACTTACACTATCCATTTTTAAAGCCTGCGTGATGCGAAGATCATAAATAGTATCTACAAAAACAACTTGTGTATCTCTACATCCCAATTTATCTGACACAATGACTCTATAAGATTCTAAGCCTTTAAGAGCATTTGGTGTAAAACTTGTTTTTGGATTTGTAAAATTAGGAGTAAGAGTAGTTATAGCACTATATCCACCATTACTTCCTGCATTCAATGTATCTATTTTAAGTGATCCATTATTGGAAGTTATACAAGAAGCTGGGGTTACATTAATTTTGGGTTTTAACGGACTTGGTTTGCCAACTTTTAAAGTATTAAATCCTACCAAACTATCTTTACATCCATTTTTATCCGTTACAAATGCATTATAGATTCCACTATCTAATGACATGAATGTATTAGAAGGAACATTATTCTGCAAATTGGATTGACCAGTGGAAATACGAACTATCTCATAGGTATAATTTGAAGTTCCTGTATTATTTGCATTTAATGTAATTTTTCCATCTTTATTATAGCTACAAGTTACATCCGTTTTAGAACCAGTTAATACCAATTTAGTAGGTTCAATCATATTGAAATTATAGGACAACATACATGAAGTTGCAGCTGTGGCTGTAGTATAATAAACAACATTTAAAGTTTTGGCCCCTGCTGATAAACTATCTAATATATTTGACGAAGAATCTTGATTAGTTCCTGGTTTAGCATAATATTCATATGGTTTACCCGAAACAGATATACTAGGCGTTACATTAATTTCTACTTGCCCATCCGATAAGCCATTACAACTAATGCCTTTTTTCAATGTATTTGCAATCGAGATACCTGCAGGATCTTTTAGTTGATAACTAAATGGTAATTTACATCCCAAGCTATTCTTAACGGTGTCAATATAAGTACCTTTCGCAAGATTGGTATTGCTATCTTTATTGGGTACAAATGCTCCACCATTCCAGCTGTATTCAAATGGAGTAAAATTATCTACAACACTTATATTTACTTTACCATCAGTATAACCAAGACAAGATGGATCCGTAACTAATGAATTAACAACTATTTTTGGATTTTGATTTATCGTCACTAATTTAACAAAATCCGTATCACATCCTTTATTCGTTTTTACTTTTACATCATAGACACCTGCTTTCAAATTTGCAAATGACTGCAAAGCAGCTGGTGGTGTAGCAATTGGACTTGTTAAAGTTCCAATTACTTTCTTACTTATATTTTCACTCAAAATATATGTATATAAACTAGTGGTAGCATCATTTTTGTTATCTATTGCCCCAAAGTTTAACATACCTGTACTATCACCAAAGCAGTTTACATCTACTTTGTTGAATTGTGCAACGATATCACATACTATGTCTTGAATTTTTGCACTATCTCTTACTTTACAACCTTTACTATCAGTAACTTCTACACGTATCATACTTTTAGCTCTTCCAGTTACAGAATCCAACCCGCCTATATTGGTACTATTTTTAATATTAAACCAAGTAGTTGGATTAAATGTACTTGTATCCCATTTGTAATTATAATTTGCACTACCTCCAGTTACTACAGCAAAAGCCTTTCCGTCCGTTCCTTTTACAAAAGTAGCATTTACTGTAGTCAAAACTACTTTTAGAGAATCCGTAGGTTCTATAATTCGGATACCTCTAGTAATTGTACATCCATTCTTATCTGTAACAGTTATATTTAAACTATCTGCATATAAAAAAAATTGATCTTGGAAAGTTGGCAATGAACTATTTTTACCATTAGTTGAAGCCCAAGTATAAGTATAAAAACCGTTATTTGGCGTTCCACCTGATGGGAAAGCTTTTGCATAGCCAGTATTATCTCCTTTGCAATTTACATCTATTTTAGTAAATGTCAAAGCCAAAGGAGAAGGCTGAATTACATTTATGGTTTGATTGCCAGAACATCCCGTCAATTTATCAGTTACAGTAACAGTATATGCACCTGCTACTTTATTATTAATTTTATAAAAAGTATCCGAAGTAGGATTGCTGCTCCAAGAGTATTTGTATGGGCCTGGAGAAGCTGGCGTGTTCACACTAGCTACTATACTGTCACTATTACCGCCATTACATGCTATAGAAGAGGCAATTGTAGTAATATTTAATGGAATTAATAAAGCAGGTAGATTCAAAATTTGACTACCTTTACAAGTAGCATCTGTTTTTAATTGAACTTCCAATTTATAGGTATTAGCTCCAAGATTTACTGCTTTTGTAGAATCTGAAACATTTGGGGTCCATACATAATTGAAATCACTGATTTTACTTCCAGAAGGTAGAACAGCCGAAATACTACCATTTGTTCCTGTACAAGTAGGTTGAATACTCGTCAAAGAAAACTTAAGTGAATCCTGAACAGTTACATATACGGTATCTGTAGCTTCACAAGGCGAAGCTGATATTTTCACTACATAGCGATATGTACCTGGTATAGATGGGTTAACAGTTATATTAGGAGTATTTGTAGCTGACATACTAGGATCATTCGGTGTTGAAGTCCAAGTAAGAGTATATGCTTGACTTGACGTAATCGTTGCAGTCAATGGTATAGGAGAACCACCTGAAGCCTGTCTACATACAACTTTACTTCCAGAAGCTTTTACTTTAAAATTTGTATCTGCTTTTACTTTTACAACACCTGTATCAAAACAAAGTGTAGAGCCGTAAGTAATTGTAAATAAAGAATCTGTTTGACTGGCATTAATGATCGTTCTAGGTTTTGAAGGTGCTGGAAGCACTGTATTAATTAAATAACTTGGAGCCCAAGAGCTAGAGAATTGTGCATCAGAACTATCCACACCTGTTACGGTAAAACGTGTATGTGGTTTAGCTTGGGTTCCTCCAGCTGCAATATAATTGGTTGTCATACCACAAGCATCTATACCTACAGTATTTGATAGACGATAGAATACTTCATTACCTCCTGGGGAAATATTTGTTAGATATCGATTTATAAGAGAAGTAGCTGCATTTTTCTTAATACAGATTTCTACGATCAAATTACTATTTCCATCCCAATCATAGCCTCTATCAAAAGTATATGTATTCCATCCTACTGTTGTATTAATAGGTTTAGAATTAAATACTGTAAACATTGGAACTATTGCATTAGCTGACGTTCCTGTAGTAGCCCCCATTTTTATAGTAAAGGATTCAAAACTCGATACATTGGCTTCAATAAGATTGAAAGCAATCGTTTTCAAAATACCCGCTCTAGCTCCTGCAGCTGTCAATTGTGCTTTGGTATACAGAATTTTTGTATTGGAAGAGTTGCCCAAACCTGTAGTTCCATAAATATTTGGATAACATCCAGCTCCTGAGCAACCTACGGTAGGATAGTTTACACTCCCTGCAGCAATATTTGCCGTAGTTAGCTGTGCATTACTCTTATATATCGTCAACCCACAAGTTAGTGGTGTTATAATTGCGGATAACAAGGTAGTGTCACCTGGACAGATATAGGTTCGTTGTGAAGTAGCTCTTGCATTGGGTTTTACACCTTTTAAACTCACTTTTACTGTATCTACCAAAATACATCCATATCTGTTTTCCATTTCGATAATATAGTTTTCACTATTAATCGCAAAAACAGTTGGGCTACTAATATTAGTTACTTCTTTTTTTGTAGAAGGATTAAATAATGCACCGTTCGAATTCAACCATGTATATTTATAGGGGGTATCCGTTACTTGAGTAGTCAAAACTATTGGGAAGGTGTCATTTAAACAAATATCCCTTGTCTTTGGAGATAGATTATATGTAAATGGAGGGATAACTCGTACTAAAGTACTATCATATATTGTACAGGTTTCCACCGAGTCTAAATCTAGTGACCTTGCTAAATAAGAGGTATTGGCAGATGGAGTTACATCAATCCAAGTACTATCTGTTCCAGGCCCCGAGCCCACAATACCTGTTTTGGGAGACCAAGATACTTTTTTGGAAGTCTTTGAAGTAATTCGGACTGGTTTACCCCCTGGACAATAGTAACCAGTATCTTTATCCAATATCATTGATTGCATATATCTAATACGAACCGCAATCTCACGAGATACTTTCATACCGTAATTATTGCAGTAGTAAAAATCGAAAATTAAACGTTCATCACCAGAGCCTACAGCTGAATCAAACGTTACCGTTCCATACATTGTATCCACACCTGCTTTTGTTACTTTTAAAGTTGTAAACTTATAGTTTACTAAATCTTTAGAAGCTGATTTATTTGACGCCACTTCAGATAATTTCATATTTTGATTAACCGCACCAATTGCTTTAAATTGCAATTTACCTGGCTGACGACCGCACACTTCTATGAAATAAGAACTCAATTGATTGACACCATACATAGAATCTTTTAAAGATCCTACATCAAATACTGGATCACAATTATCACGAACTGAAAACTGCAAATCTCTACATACATAACCCAAAAATTCTCTAGAATAACCTACTCCATTTGAATTAGCGACAGCACGCCATTCAAATATTGCTACTGCCATTACAGCATCTTGATCTCTATCTGGCTGAGCACTTATGAGTCCCGTAAATGGATCCATTGTTACACCACTGGTTGTAAACAAAAAGTTCGTAGCATTTAAGGGTGAAACAAAAGTTACAGGCTGATTTAATAGTTGAAATGCAAGATTTGGATTAGCTGCGGGGCCAAACCATGGAGTATAACGAACAAAAGATATAGAATCCCTTACAACTGTTTTACCATTAACGGTAACATACTTAGGATCAAAAGTATCTGCGGGGCCGTGAGCATAAGTATTTACTTTACCTTTACACCAATAAGGCACAGGATAGTTTGTAAATATTACAGAGTTATTTACATAATTTGTATTAAATGCTGTTTGCACATACAAAGACGGAGATGTAGTCAACGTAGTAATTGTATTTCTACAGCATTCTTCATAGCCAGCATATGCTGGACCAATATTTCTACCTACGGTATATGTACATTTCAATACCTCTTTCATTACACCCTTAATAAAATCAGGTGCCAAAGGTGCTGCATTAGGTCCAGGACAATGTGTCAATTTTTTTGCAGGTACATCAGGTGGCAAACAAAGAGGAGTTACTTCAGATGTTTCTGTAGCGATCAATGTCATAGGAACCATTACATTAAACTGCGAAGACACAATATTAAGTTGATTACTACTAAAGTTAATTCCACCACAATATCTATATCGAGTCAATGTAAACTCATAAACACCATTTACAGTATCAATCATTTTATACGTAATATCTGCACCCATAACGTGCGATGCTTTTACCTCATTCTTACCCAAAAATAATGATGCGATAAAAACAAGTAAATACAGCCATTTAGAATAATTCTTTTTCATATTTTTCTTTTTTGTATTATTACTTTTTATAAAAAAAAGAGCTTGTAAATTTAAACATTTTTTTCTTATATTTATTATATTTTTTTTCATAAGCCTATCTTTAACTATTACTTGGTGCAAAAATACACTAGAAATAGGTTTAAAAATAATACAATTTTAAAAGTTTATTAAAGGTTTTTTAATGAAAATATTTATTATAATAGTAATAAATTATTTGGTTTTAATAATTATTTTATTAAGAATCCCATTCTATAGCTAATTTACCAATTGATCTACCCGATTCTAACTTTTCATGAGCTAAAACCAATTGATCTATTGAAAATGTTTCGCCCTGTAGTGCATCTTTAAATATTCCTTTTTCAAGCAGTGCTGCAACACCTTGCATACATCGCTGAACTATTTGAGGTTTATTATCTGCTATAGCAAGCATATTGATCCCTATAATGGATTTACTGGGCATTAATAATTTTATTGGGGAGAAAAAACCAAACTTAAAAACTTGATAAATTATTTTTAATTTGTTTTTACTTTCACTTAACTTGGCCGAACCAAATAATACTAATTTCCCATCACTATTTAAAATTTTCATACCCTTTGGTACGTTTTCTCCTCCAACACTATCAAAAATTACATCAATCTTTTTTCTAAATCCTAATCGTTTTACTCCCTCATCAAAAGCTTCTTTTTTATAATTTATAGTATGATGAACCCCCAAAGATTTTAAAAAATCGCATTTCTCATCACTTCCTGCTACACCTATAACTATACAATTTTTTGACAATGCAATAGCTACAATTCCAAGTCCTACTCCACCTGCAGCTGCATGAACAAGTACGATATCATTTTCAAATAAATTTACGTTCTCCACAGCTGCATGATATGCGGTACTTAATTGCGTTGCAATTGCAAGGGCATTATGACTTTTTAATTCTCTTGAAACAAAAACACAAACTCTTTCATCTGCGACAGCATATTCTGCATATCCCCCAAAACGAGTGAGCGCAACCACAAAATCGCCCTTTTTAAATGATTGAACTCCTTCACCTACCTCATATATTTCACCCAAAACATCATATCCCAATACACATGGCATTTTTGGCATATCAGGATATAAATCCAAACGAGCCATTACATCAGCATAATTGAGTCCAAAAGATTTTACTTTTATGACAACTTCTCCAGGATTTGGCTTTGGAATATTTATTTCTTTTATTTTAAACGCACTATTTGCATTTGTTTTTTTAGTTAAAAAAACAGCTTTCATTCTATCAAATTTTTAGTATAAATAAATATTAAAAAAATTAAAGTAGATTCCTAATAATGGAAATAACTACAAAGCGGGACATCCAGTTCTTTTTGAATTGCGTCCAAAACATCCAAAATAGTTGATAGATAGTTCTGGAGATCCAATACTTCCTTGATTATTTGAAATTTTACCGATATGAACATCATAACTAAATACAAAACTCACACTTCCTACATCCATTCTAAATGCAGGAGTAATAGCATCGGTGCTTTTATACCAAAGCCCCAAATATCCTATAATAGGCATAGTTGTTTCTGTTTCAGGCTTTAATGTTTTACCAAAATATCCTCCAAAGTTCAAATTTGAAACTTGTTGATACTGAATATACATTGAAGGCAAAAGATATAAATCACTAAACATATAATTTGCGCCAGCATGAAAATTGATTCGTGTAGGCAATTTATATTCTTGATTTGAAAATGATATATTTGGCTGTGTCAAATGAAATGCTGAAGCACCCATATAAATATTGAGAGCTGAACTTGGATTTAATGTTAGTAAGGATCCAAAATTAAAATCCGAATACATTTTAGATTCATTGGCAAATGATTCCGAACTAGACGGCTGGTATTTGACCCCAAAAGGATCAATTTGGTCGTCAAAAATCAAGTTTCCGGGAGTAAATGCACGCTGTCCCAAACCACCTTGAAGTCCAAAAGACAAAAAACTATTTGAATTCTTTCCAAAACGTAAATGATACGCTATATTTAAATATAGAGAATGATTTGAAAAAGTATTTGAGGCTGTTTTATCAAAATTTCCAATGATTCCAAAACCCCATATATTGGCTAGGTCATTAGAGCTTTTTCCTAAATTAAAGTCCCCTCCAAATGAAGCAGATTGATATGATTTGAAATCACTAGAACCCATCCATTGATTTCTATAGATTCCACTTATTCTGTAATTACAATAACTATTTCCCGCAAAAGCAGGGTTGGTTGCCATTGGCATTGAATTAAACTGAGAATACTGCAAATCTTGAGAAAATAAATTCCCACACATAAACATAACCAATAATAAAAGGATATTTTTCATTTTAATACTATTTTTGGAACTTTCGTACATTGCATTATATTATCTAATTAAGATAATTTCACCTTGAAAATTTAATATTTTTCCATTGCTACACATAGCAATAATTGTATAATAAAATGGACCAGGCTGTAATTCTTCTCCCGAATTATCTACTCTTCCATTCCATCCAAATCGTTTGTCATTGGCATTAAAATTTTGATTGGAATAGACTTGATTTCCCCATCTATTGTATATTTTAAAATCATTAATTTCTTTCAACGCATATCCTTTTGGATAGAATTCATCATTTAATAGATCACCATTAGGTGTAAAACCTGTAGGAATAATTATATCTTCTTTGTTACAATCTGGATTTACCTCTATAAAAACAGAATCTGAAGAAGAACATACTTTATTATTGAGACTATAATACACATTGGCTTTATAATATGTAGAAGAAAGTGGCGAAGCTCCTGTGGAATCACATTTACTACAACTCATATCGGCTGTAGGAGACCAACGAACACTATCCCAAGAACCATTAATATTTACCTTCAAATGACTAATGGATCCTGCTACTATTTGAGTTGGTTTTGCTGTAATTGAAATTGGTAAATTTTTCAAAACACTCACTTTAATTTGTTTTTCTACTCGTGGACAATTTGTGTTTTTTGTATACACTTTGTACAAGTATGTATTTTGAGGAGAAACCAGAACTATAGAATCACCACTAATTTTATCCATCCATGTACTATCTTCAAAAAATATTCTATTGGC
>JBIPMU010000282.1:0-2503 GCA_044377205.1 Chitinophagales bacterium
TAAATCATTCATAACGCCTACAACACCTTCCAACTCATGCAAAATCTGCTTGAACCATAGTTCGTATGCTTGATGCGTGATGATGAAGAGCATTTCGTCATGTGCTTCTTCGCCAAACTCTGTTGAGCGAGTCACTTGACATTCTAATATTTTATCCAATTCCAAATACTTAGCGTAATGAATGGCTGCATATTTTTTTCCTTTTTCCATGAGAACTTTTATTGATAAATTAAGCAAATAACGAATCGATAAATGCTTTTTTGTTGAATAATTGTAATTGATGTATTTGTTCGCCTACACCTATATATTTGATAGGTACTTTGAATTGGTCTGAAATCGAAATTACAATACCGCCTTTCGCAGTCCCGTCTAATTTTGTCAAAGCGATAGCATTTACCTCAGTAGCTGATATAAATTCTTTTGCTTGAATCAAAGCATTTTGTCCCGTACTGGCATCCAAAACTAAAAGGACTTCATGAGGTGCATCGGGAATTACTTTTTTCATCACATTTTTGATTTTTGATAATTCATGCATCAATCCCGTTTTATTGTGAAGTCTTCCTGCTGTATCTATGATAACTATATCTGCATTTTTTGCTTTAGCACTTTGTAGCGTATCAAAGGCTACTGCGCTAGGATCGGCATCTTGTCCTTTCTCTACAAATCCTACATCGCTTCGCTCAGCCCAAATTCTCAATTGATTTACTGCTGCAGCTCTAAACGTATCGCCTGCTCCTAAAATTACACTTTTACCGGCTTGCTTAAATTGATTCGCCAGTTTTCCAATGGTAGTAGTTTTTCCTACACCATTGACGCCTACAACCATTATTACATAAGGTTTGGAGTCATTTTTTGGGAGAATGGTATCCAAATCTAACGAGGCATTTTCAGACAATAAATCTATGATTTCATTTTTCAGTACTTGATACAATTCCGATTGTCCGATATATTTATTGTCAGCAATATTTTTCTCCAGTCTATCGATAATTTTAATGGTAGTTTCAAGACTTACATCACTTGAAATCAAGGCTTCTTCTATTTCATCTAAATCCTCAATGTCGATTTCGCTTTTCCCTGCTATAGCTTTCGATAGCTTTGAGAAAAAAGAATTTTTGGTCGTTTTCAATCCTTTGTCTAGATCCTCTTTTTTTTCTTTATTGAAATAGTTGAAAAAAGCCATAATCGTTGAGTTAAGTGATTCTTTTGTATTGTGGAGTGTGGAAGGATTATTTACCAAATTTTAATTTTGGGAAAAAAGCACTTGAGCCTAATTCTTCTTCTATACGAATGAGTTGATTGTATTTTGCCATTCTATCTGAACGAGAAGCCGAACCTGTTTTTATTTGACCACAATTCAATGCTACCGCCAAATCCGCAATGGTGCTATCTTCTGTTTCTCCACTTCTGTGGCTCATTACAGAGTTGTAGCCATTGTTTTGTGCCATACGAACCGCTTGAATGGTTTCTGTAAGTGTTCCAATTTGGTTTACTTTTACCAATATTGAATTTGCCGTATGATTTTCAATGCCTTGTTTCAAACGCTTTACATTCGTTACAAACAGGTCATCGCCTACTAATTGTACTTTATGGCCCAATCGCTCTGTCAATTTTTTCCATCCCGCCCAGTCGTCTTCTGCCATACCATCTTCTATCGATACAATAGGATATTTTTCGCACCATTGCGCCCAATATTCTACTAGTTCTTCGCTAGTCATTTTTCTATTATCTGATTTATGGAAAATATATTTTTGTTCTTGTTCGTTCCACATTTCCGAAACGGCCGCATCCATAGCTATAAAAACATTTTCACCCGGTTTGTATCCCTCATTTTCAATAGATTTTAATACAATTTCTATTGCCTCTTCATTACTTTTGATATTGGGAGCAAATCCACCTTCGTCTCCTACATTGGTAGAATATCCAGCATTTTTTAGTACACTTTTTAGGCTATGAAAAATTTCTACGCCCATTCGAAGTGATTCGCTAAATGTAGCAGCTCCAGTAGGCATTACCATAAATTCTTGAAAATCAATTGAGTTGTCTGCATGCGCACCGCCATTCAAAATATTCATCATCGGAATAGGCAATGTGCTCGCATTGACACCCCCAATATATCGGTACAAGGGTAAATTCGAAGCTTTTGCACCTGCTTTAGCTACAGCCAAAGATACCGCCAACATAGCATTTGCACCAAGATTGGATTTATTATCAGTACCATCTATATCCAATAATAATTTATCTATCAATTCTTGTTCGCGCACATCATAGCCTATCAATTCATTGAAAATAGTTGTATTTACATTTTCTACCGCTTTCAAAACCGATTTTCCTAAGTAAATAGCTTTGTTCCCATCTCTCAATTCTACCGCTTCATGGATTCCCGTAGACGCTCCCGAAGGAACTGCAGCTCTTCCAAAATGTCCACTTTCGGTAGTTACATCCACTTCTATAGTAGGATTTCCTCTCGAATCTAAAATTTGTCTTGCGTGAATTTCTATAATTG
>JBIPMU010000026.1:0-8785 GCA_044377205.1 Chitinophagales bacterium
TTGCTCCTTTTAACAATACTAGTAATGAAAATCTAAGCATTTTTAATACTTCATACAATGCTCAAATCTCTTGGACAAGACATTCATGCGAAAACAATAATTATGCTGCTACAGCTTTTCTTAGTTCAAGAATGCCTGATGGATTTAACATTTCCAACCCACTTTCTACAACAATTTTAATTCCAAATGAGCATCTAAAAAATGAAAATATCCTTGGAATTGAAGGTCATTTTTATCGAAAATTTGATGATATGCTTGAGCTTCAAATAGCGCCTTATGTATATTTGTATCAGAATAAAATAGGAACTAAAGCTCTTGATAGCTTCAATCCACTCACTTTGGACGAAACGTACAAAGTATATAAGCGAGCGAATATAGCTGAAAGTTATGTCTTGGGTGCCAATATCGATGCACGTTATCATTTTTCAAAACAATGGATGGGATATTTTTCATTTCATTATAATTATGGTGTACAAAAAGACACTCAAATATATCTTGACGACATACCTCCTATATATGGAAATATAGGAATTAAAGGACAGCAAGGAAAATTCTCGACACATTTTTGGATCAATTATAATGGCGCTAAACCCATTAGTTTTTACAATCCAAACAATGAAATGATAAAAAGTTTTGCAGCAATTGAAAACAATAACATTGTGGGTACTCCCGAGTTTTTTATACTCAATATGTCTTGTGGCTACCAATTCAACAAGCATATTCAAGCCAATCTTACATTGAACAATATCTTTGATTCACATTACAGAAATTATATGAGTGGGATTAGTGGGTTGGGGCGAAATTTACAAGTATCGATATCATTTAAATTGTAATAATTTTTGAAGCTAATACTTTCCAGTCAAAGGCTTTTTTAGCAATTTTCACATTTTCTGAAAACACTACTTCTCTATTTTCATCAAAAAAACGTTTTATTCCATAAGCGATGGATTCAGAATCTGGATTAACCAAAAAACCAACTTCTTCATCTTTTACAAAATCTTCTAATCCGCCTACATTAGTAGCAATCATTGGCATGTTGAAGTGATAGGCTATTTGAGTTATGCCACTTTGTGTGGCATTTTTATAAGGTAAAATCACGACATCAGCAGCTGAGAAATAATATTTTATTTCATCGTCTGGGATAAACTGATTTTTCCATAAAATTTGATTTGAAACGCATAATTTTTCTGCTAAATCAAAATAGGGCTTAGAATCAATATAAAACTCCCCTGCTACAATAAGTTTGATATCGGGATGTAATTTGATCGATTCTATCAATAAATCCAATCCTTTATAATCTCTTATAAATCCAAAAAACAAGATTACTTTTTGGTCTAAATTAAGTTGAAAATGATCTCTAGCTATTTTTTTATCTACCTTTTTGCCATAAATGTCGTAGATAGGATGCGGACTATAAATGATATCTTTTGAAGTTTGTTCCTTCAATTGAGATTTGACTTTTTTTGAAATAGCGACAAACTTATCTACAGCACTATAAAAATATTTTGAAAATATCTTATCCGAAAAATTTGCCTCATGAGGTATCGCATTATCTATCAAAGCATGTACCTTGGTATGCCCATTTTTTTTTGCTATATGTGCTATTGTCCCAAAACAAGGGCCCATAAAAGGTGTCCAAAAGCGAAATAATAACAAATCCGGACGCATTTTTTTTAATTCTAGACCAATTTTAATCCAATTGATGGGATTTATAGAATTGACTTTTCTATAGTTAGAGACTTCATCTTTTCGAGGAGTATCCGCATACTGTGATGTACCTGGGAACAAAAAATCTGGATATTGCAAGATAAAATTATATATAATAATCTCATGCCCCATTTGTTTTAATTCTAGAGCTAATCGCTCGTTAAAAGTGGAAATACCCCCGCCTCTATATGGATTTGCTGTACCTACTAATACTATTTTCAAAAGAACAAGAATTTTAAACTTCAACAAAAATACAGTTTTAATATTTTTTTAACCCACAAAAGTTGGAAAACGTATTTTTGTTATCATAAATAAGCTCAAACTAAGATTTAAAAGTAGTATTGGTAAATGATCATAAAAGTAGCACGTAAAAAATTACCTAAAAATGGTGATACCTCAATAGTATTTATTGGAGAAAAAGAAATTTGTATCATCAATCAAAATGAACAATTCTTTGCTGTAGACAATCTTTGCCCACACAAGGGCGCTAGCCTAGGAATAGGTAAAATCTGCAACGATGAAATCCTTTGCCCACTTCATGAATACCGTTTTAATTTTAAAACAGGTGCATGCAACATTCAGGCATATGGAACACAAACGTATGAGCTGGAAATAATTGATTGATTTTTCTTGAAAATTCACTATTTTTGGTTCGAGTTTATCAAAAAATATAAAGTATGAAAAAATATAGTTTGCTTTTTAGTTTATTTTTCATTTGTTTTATAGCAAATGCGCAAAGTCCAATAGGTACATGGAAAACGATAGATGATGAAACCAAACAAGCCAAATCCTATGTTCAGATTTATGAAAAAAATGGCTTATTATATGGCAAAATAGTTAAACTATTGACAAAAGTAGACCATGATGATTGCAAAAATTGCAAAGGTGCTCTTAAAAATAAACCTTTGATAGGGCTAGAAATCATGGCAAAAATGAAAAAAGAGGGAAATGAATGGGTAGATGGCACCATAGTAGACCCCAAATCGGGTAAAGAGTATAGCTGCAAATTTTCGTTAGAAGGAAAAGACAAGCTAAAACTGAGAGGCTTTATTGGTTTTTCTTTAATAGGAAGAACTCAATATTGGTATAGAGTGGACTAGTATAATTGTTCTCTTCGTCTTAGATTGGCCCTGATTCCCGCCTGAACGCCTAACGTGGCTTGGCTTAAACTTGGATTTTCAAATTTTGAATTTCTATAAATCATATCCATTTCAAAAAACACATTGTGCCATATTTGATACGAAGCATTTAAGGCAAGGATATTAATATTATTATTAAATCCTTGATTTTGTCGTACCCCAAAACTATTGGGTATGTTACTGGTATTTGTATTTGCAAATATATCATTTCCAAATAATTGTGTACCACTATCCAATCCTTTGTTTATCACAAAATATTTCAATTCCATATTTAACTTAGGGATAGGACTGTATCTAATTTTAAACATAAATTCGGTGAAATTAGCACCTAAAGGATGTGCAAGTGCTTGATTATAATTTGTATAATTAGCTATCGTATCGCCTCCAAATGAGATATTATAGTGCGAATAGGTATAAGGACGAACCATATTGAACTCTATCTGTGCATCTAAATTTTTGATTTTAGCTACATCCATATATTTTGCTCCTAGCTGTATGCCGTATTTATTGGCCCACCAGCCCGAACTTTTCACAAATTCTTTCACTTGCATATCATCCAAAACAAATTGTCCATATACTTGAGCCGTCTTTTTAATATTTTGCTTGAATTGCGCTCCCATTAAGGAATTATCTGAACTTCCCTGAGCATATTCGATACTTCTATAAAAAATTACTGGATTCAAATAATTCAAATCAAAACCATCATTTCGATTGAATACAACCCCTTCAAACAATGCAATATCTAAATTTTTATTAGCTTTGTATGTCAAGAGATGAAATGCCGCATATTTTTTGGGCAATAAGGCATCGCCTCCTCTTACATACTGTCCTGCCAATTGATTGAAAAGGACTTGATAGTGAAATTTCCATACATTTACGTTGGCTTTCAGGAAAAATGCAGGTGCTGAGTTTTCGCTCAAAAGCAAAGAACGGTAGCCATAGCCATAAAAATTTCGATCGTGTCCTATCGAAATAGCGATATGTTTAGAAGCTGAATAATCGATGTATCCAAGGGAATTGGAATAGTCAAACCCATTCGTTCCAAATTCTTTCCAATACCCAAATCCTGGATTAAAGTTATAGTTGTTTTGACTAAAATTGCCACGACTAAAATCCGAAACATACTGCATTGGGCGCATCTGATTTTCGGTCAATTGAAAATAAAAACTCAACTTCTCTCCTATTCGGCCTTGTGCCTCTAAGCCTCTATAATTTCTATAAAGCGAGTTCTCATTGCCTTTTTCCTTTCCATATTTTAGTTCCAATATAGGATTGACTTTGATATAAAAATCTTTGTTATATCCCTCCAAAAAGGCGGCTTCTCGTTTATAAAACAAATTAAAAATACCCTTTTTTGTTGTAACTATTTTATCACTTGTACCTTTATTTTCTTCATCCATATATTTCAATTCAAAAGCATCCACTTTAGACTTATCCAGTCCAATGGAAAAACTATCAATTGAAGTTGCAATGCGCATTTTGCTATAGGGTTTCACTCCTGTATTAAAATTTATATAAAAGGCTTTATTCTTTATTTCCCATCGGTCTATAATACGCTCCATTTCATCATTATTGGTTGTAAATGTTCCTTGCGCCTTTACAATAGAATCATAAAATAGTATTAAAAAAAATGCGACTATAAATTTATTCATAAAAAGGATTTAACAAAATTAAAAAGCAATAAAATAAGGATTTAACAAATTGGATTTATTATAAATCAAAGGCTCAAAGGATTCTATATTCAGTACTTTTTTACCGGCTTCAGCAGCAATAATTTGCCCTGCTGCCGTGTCCCATTCCATTGTGGGCGCATTGCGAATATATACATCTATTTCACCTTGTGCCAATCTACAAAATTTCAACGAACTACCCATTTCTATTATTTGAAATTGAATGGTATCTGAAGATGCAAAAAAATCGGACTGATGAAATAATTTTTGGTGCGATTTGGACAATGCCAACGCAATTTTATCATTCGATAAAGCTTCTAGTTTGTTAGCTTTCTGCGATACTTTTGATGCTGAAAACAATTTTTCGCGGACATCTGCTTTTTCAAAAAAACAGCCCTCTCCTTTTTGGGCATAAAAAAGCTCTTGATATACAGGCACATATATCATCCCAAAAATAGGTTCGCCATTAAGTACAAGAGCTATATTGAGTGTAAACTCATCGCGTTTATTTACAAATTCTTTAGTGCCATCCAAAGGGTCTACAAGCCATACATATTCATATTGACTGCGAACGGTATAGTCTAGCTCTTTATTTTCTTCACTAATGATAGGAAATGAAAAGAATTTCTCCAAAAACGCACAAATATATTTATTAGAAAGCGTATCGGCAATCGTTATGGGTGAGCCGTCTTTTTTGTATTCACAGCCATTATCTACACGGTTATATATTTCCAAAACTTCCTCACCTGCTTGTTTTAGCATAGCAGACATGGCGTTTATTTCGCTATCGCTTAATCTAAAAATTGAAGACATTTATGCAAACTTTCTTTCCAATGAGCAATTTCAATTCCAATTTCTTTTTTAATTTTTTCCTTATTCATGACACTATACTTAGGTCTATCGGCAGGCGTAGGATAGGCTACCGCCAAAATTGGCGTTACTTTACACTCAATATTTTTTTGTTGGAAAATTTCAAATGCAAAATCGTACCAGCTCGCCACCCCTTCGTTGGAGAAATGATACACATTATTTTTATGAGCCACCCATTGATCTAGATGAAAAATAATAGCCGCCGCCAAATCAGCAGCATAGGTTGGCGTTCCAATTTGATCAAATACCACACTCAGCGCACCTCGTTCTCTACCATACTTTATCATCGTTTTGACAAAATTATTTCCAAAACGGCTGTAAACCCATGATGTTCTAAGGATAGTATACGAATTTGAATTTTCTTGCAATAATCTTTCGCCTAATAGCTTACTACTTCCATAGATAGAAATGGGATTGGGTGCATCGGATTCGATATAAGGCTCCGATTTTTTGCCATCAAAGATAAAATCCGTTGAAATATGTATAAAATGCGTACTATATTGATTGCAAATTTTACTCAAGATTTCAATACAATTTCCATTGATTTTGTTTGCATTATCTATATCAGACTCCGCTTTGTCCACAGCCGTATACGCTGCACAATTGATAAGAAAGCTAGGCTTAATTTGTTCAAAAAATTCCATCCCTTTTGATTCAAGCGTAATATCCCAATCTTGATAATCAAAAAAATGGAAGGTATATTCGCTTAATTGTGGTGCAAGTTCTTTAATTTCACTCCCAAGCTGACCATTACCGCCCGTTACTATTATATGTTGCATACTTTATTTTTTATATTCAAAATCATTTCTACACTGATCCAAAGTAGGCAAAATAGCATCTTTTTCGGACAACAAAACCTCATCAAGATTAATTTTCCAATCAATCCCTATTGCAGGATCGTTCCAAATAATACCCCCTTCGCTTTCTTTATTGTACAGATTATCGCATTTGTAGAAAAAAGTAGCCGTAGGACTCAATACTACAAATCCATGTGCAAAGCCTCTTGGAACGAGCATTTGACGATTATTTTCTGCAGAAAGAATAGCTGCCACATGCTTCCCAAATGTTGGTGAGCCTTTTCGAATATCTACTGCCACATCCAGTACTTCGCCTTCTATTACACGCACCAATTTAGCTTGTGCATTTTCTCCCGTTTGATAATGCAAACCTCTCAAAACGCCTCTTGAGGATTTGGATTGATTGTCTTGAACAAAATTTTGGGAAATACCAATAGCAGCAAAGGTTTCTTTATTAAACGATTCAAAAAAATACCCTCGGGGATCATCAAATTTTCTGGGTTGAAAAAGTATAACATCGGGGATTGCGGTTTCTATTACTTGCATATTCAATTATTAAACCAACAAAAATAAATAAAATTGATAAAAAGGAGGTAGAAAACACCTTGACTATCATAGATTCTTAAAACTCTTTATTTCTTAAATTTCCGGATTCGATTAATTTATGGAGATATTCGGATTGTTTCAATTTTTCAAATAATTTCAATTGCCCAACCTTGTGAATATCCGAACTTACCAAATCGTAGAGTTGATGATTAATAAGTGTCTCCGCTACTTTTTGTACTTTTTGTCCATACAACCCTACTAAAGAGAAAAGATTGAGCTGAAATATAACGCCTCGTTCTTTTAGGTCTTCATATTTTTGTATATAATTTTGTTCTTCATACAGAAATGAATACCGCTCAGGGTGAGCTAAAATAGGATTGTAGCCTTGTGTTTGTAATTTGAAAAGTGCTTCATTGAAGATAGGAAAATCATAATTCATAGAGGTTTCTATCAATATATGATTTTGACCAAAGGTAAGCAGATCCTTTTTTGCTACTAATTTCACAAAAGCTTCATCTACAAAATATTCTGCGATGAGTGTCGTAGGCAATATTTTATTGTAGGCATCGAAATGCGAATTAAAAACGGATTCTAGTCCTTGTTTTGTATTCACAAATCCTTCTTGCATAATATGAGGACTGGTATATACTCTATGATAACCAATTGATTTTAGATAATTTATAATTTCAATTGCCTCTTCAATTTTTTCAACGCCATCGTCTACACTTGGCACCAAATGAGAATGAAAATCAACGCCAATTTTTGAAAAATCAATGTTTATTTCTTCTTTTTTCTTCTTAAAAAACCCAAACATTTCCTTTTTTTCTGCAAAATAAACTAAAAAATAGCAATTCGATGCAATAGTTTGAAATAAGTGGCTTGTTTTTTATCAAAGTATCTATTTTTGCTTCCGATCCAAATTAATCATAAAAGATGAGAAAATTTTTGACAATAGCATGCATATACGGATTTTTTGGTATTGCATTTGGTGCATTTGGCGCGCATGGTATCAAGGGAAAGATTGACCCCGAACGCTACGCAAATTATAGAGTAGGAATTGAATATTTATTCTTTCATCTAGTGCCTCTAATTTTTTTATCCACCCAGCATATTTCAAAAAGATTAAATATCGCCGGATGGTTCTTCACTATAGGAATTCTTCTTTTTACAGGATCCAACTTACTGATGACCACTCAAGAATTACATCATATCAATTTCAAATTTATCTGGCCTACAACTCCAATTGGCGGAGTATTGATGATGCTTGGCTGGGCATTGCTCATCATACATTCTCTAAATCATTCCGAAAAATAAATCTTGAAATCACGTTGCCTTTCATTATTTTTCTTCAGTTTTATAGTTTTGTCGCTCTATGGACAAAAGTACATTTGGATAAAAGATTCTTTGGATAAAAAACCAATATACGCCGCAAAATTAGTTGAAAATGGGAAGGTAATAGCCACTTCAGACCAAGAAGGTAAAATTTCCTTTTTTGGAGCTGAATCTAGTACATATATTTTGCAATCATTGAGTTATACTCCCATTTCGTTTTCATTCAAATTAATCAAAGATACTTTTTTTCTTTCTCGAGCTCATATTTCGCTTGCAGAAACATCCATATCGCCCACCAATGCTAAGCAAATATTAGAAGAGTCCTTTCAACATGTTTTGAAAAATCATGCGCCTATTTCTTTTTATCAAAATGGTACATATCGAGAAGAGTTTATAGAATCGGGCAAGACCTTTAAGGCACAAGAACTTCTGTTTCAGCTGCATCAATTCCAAAAAAACAAAATGCTGGAAACGCGTCCTTTCTATCTACTCAATAGTAACACCAAACTATTGGCTAGCCAAGTATATGAAGACAGCAATGCAAAAGAAAAAATAAAATCGATTATAGGAAAACGTGTAGCGGATCGAATGAATTTCAATGAATTATCATTGTACACTTTTATAAAAGGGACGAATATTCTCAATCGAATTTTCACCTATTTGCTTGCTCCAGATTCAAAATACCAAGTTAAATATCAATATATTAGCACCGAAATATATCAAA
>JBIPMU010000027.1:0-8784 GCA_044377205.1 Chitinophagales bacterium
GAAGTATTGAATGAAAAATTACTAATATCTTCATGCAATTTTTTCAATAATTTATGCAAGGTCTTGAGTTCTTCCTTTGTAGCAGGTTCTTTTACCACTTTGCTCTCGCCTTCTTCGGTCAAATAAAGATTCCAAAAACGTCTCAAAAATTTACTTACCCCTTCTATACCTGCTGTATTCCAAGGCTTGCTAAGTTCTATTGGGCCTAGAAACATTTCGTACATTCTAAAACAATCCGCACCGTATTTTTCAATTATTACATCGGGATTGACTACGTTGTATTTGGATTTTGACATTTTTTCTACTTCAAAACCACAATTATAAGTTCCATTTTCAAGAACAAACTCGGCTTGTTGAAATTCGGCTCGCCACGCTTTGAATTTTTCAATATCCAGCACATCATTTTCTACAATATTTACATCTACATGCAAAGGCATAGTTCCACCTTCATACGTATCCGCCAAACCTTTTGAAACAAATACATTAGGATTAGAAAGACTTCTATACACAAAATTGCTTCGTCCTTGTATCATCCCTTGATTGATCAATTTTTTATAAGGTTCTTCAAAGCTGATAAAACCTCTATCGTACAAGAAATTATTAAAAAAACGAGAATACAATAAGTGTCCCACCGCATGTTCGGTGCCTCCTACATATACATCTACTTGATTCCAATAGGTAGCCAACTCTTTATTGACAAATGCTTGCTCATTTTTATTGTCCATATATCGGAGAAAATACCACGAACTTCCTGCAAATGCAGGCATCGTATCGGTCTCGCGCGTGTAGCCTTCCTTCTCGTTTACCCAAGCGGTATTCCTAGCCAACGGAGATTTTCCTTCGTTGGTAGGCAAAATAACATCTACTTCCGGATTCACTAGTGGCAATTCTTCAAAAGGAAGCGGATGCGCTATTTCATCTTTCCAAATAATAGGGATAGGTTCGCCCCAGTATCTCTGGCGACTGAAACCTGCATCGCGAAGACGAAATTGTACTTTTCGGGTACCTATTTGCATCGATTCTATCTTTTCAAGCATCAGCGCTTTTCCAGCTTCATACTCTAATCCATTCAGAAAATCAGAATGAATAAATGTTCCTTTTTTATCGCCTATTTCGGGATTTTCTACCCCCGTTTTATCAAAAATTTGAATAATTTCAATATCAAATTTTTCGGCAAACTTGCTGTCGCGCTCATCTTCGGCAGGTACCGCCATAATAGCGCCTGTTCCGTAGCCCATCAATACATATTCTGCAATATAAATTGGCAATTTTTTGCCATTAAAAGGATGAACCACATACGCTCCTGTAAAAGCACCTGTCACTTTTTTCTCAGCCTGGCGATCTATATCGTTTCGAGATTTGCAATAGGTAATATAAGCGTCTATTTCTGTTTTGCACGAATTGGTTGTAATCTCAGCAACCAAAGGATGTTCGGGTGCAATAACCATAAACGTACTGCCAAAAATAGTATCGGGACGCGTAGTGAATACTCTCAAGGATTGCGTATGATTTTCGATAGCAAAATCGACCAAAGCACCTTCACTTTTACCTATCCAGTTTCGCTGCATTTCCTTCAAAGAAGGCGAAAAATCTACCATTTCAAGATTGTTCAACAATCTATCGGCATACGCCGAAATTCTCAAAAACCATTGACGCATTTGTTTTTTCACTACAGGATATCCGCCACGCTCGCTTCGTCCATTGATCACTTCATCATTGGCAAGTACCGTGCCCAAAGCCTCGCACCAATTCACCTCGGCATAATCTACATAAGCCAAACGATAACTCATCAAAATATCGCTCTTCTCTTTTTCTGTATAAGTATTCCATTCATCAGCCGAAAATGAAGAAATTTCTTTATTAGTATATGCGGTATTGTTATGATTTCCATGCGCTTCAAAATGCTTTATCAATACATCTATCGAATACGCACGTTTATTTTCATAGCAATAAATAGAACCAAACAACTCCAAAAAAATCCATTGCGTCCATTTGAAATAATTAGGATCGCTGGTAACTACTTCTCTGTCCCAGTCGTAATTGTAGCCTATATTTTCTATTTGTTTTTTGTAGGTAGCAATATTCTTGTCGGTAGCCTCTTTGGGATGAATGCCTGTCTCTATGGCATACTGCTCTGTAGGCAGTCCAAAACTATCAAAACCCATAGGATGCAATACATTGAAGCCTTGCATGCGCTTATATCTTGCATAAATATCGCTGGCTACATACCCCAGTGGATGTCCTACGTGCAATCCCGCGCCACTCGGATACGGAAACATGTCAAGCACATAACATTTAGGTTTTGTAGTATCATTGGATACGTGATATACTCGCTGCTCTTTCCAGAAAGCCTTGGCCTTTTGGTCTATTTCATTGACTCGATATTGCATATGTAGAGAAATTTCTGACAAACGGCAAAAATAAGAAAAAATAGATTCTTTTGTGTTTTAATTTAAAAACAAATATTTTTGCCTTAAAATCTAAAAAATGTCCCAAAAAATAACAATAAGCGCCCTAATTGAAGCTAATTTGGAGCAAACATGGAATTGTTATACACTCCCTACTCATATTACCCAATGGAATTTTGCCGCACATAGTTGGCATTGTCCTCACGCCGAAAATGACCTTAAAGTAGGTGGCAAATATATTGCGCGTATGGAAGCAAAAGATGGTAGTTTTGGATTTGATTTTGAAGGAATTTACAATAAAGTGGAATTAAATAAAGAATTGTCTTATCATCTGGGTGCAACATTCGGCGAAGGAAGGGAAGTAACCACACTTTTTGAACATCAAGGTGAAAACACTTTAGTAACTACTACATTTGACCCTGAAAATGAAAATCCAGTAGACATGCAAAAAATGGGCTGGCAAATGATTTTGGATAATTTTAAATCATATGTTGAGTCCATATAGAAATTTATTTAATAAATCTACCTTTTATATTTACCAATGAAAAATATACTATATGTGTTTTTAGGAAGCGGACTGGGCGGCACACTTAGGTTTGCGTTAAGTCTTTTGACGTCACAATTATATGCTGGAGTATTTCCAATATCTACGTTTATATCCAATATACTTGCTAGCTTTATTTTAGGAATTACCGCAGGAGCTTTAGAACACAGAATATCAAACGATACTTTTTTTCAAACATTTGTAATCATTGGGATTTGTGGCGGATTTAGCACATTTTCTTCTCTATCATATGAAATGATTCGATTGACCGAACAGCGAGAATATGCAGTTAGCTTTTTGTATATAATAGCTAGTTTTATTTTTAGTATTATGCTCATTTATGCGGGTATTTCAATTGGCAACAAATTAGCCTAAAATTCATCAGAATGCATTACCTTTGCATTCCATTATTTATTGCATGACCCAATTATCAGGACTTGAGCCTTTAAACATTTCAAAAGAAACCAATTTTGTCAATATTGGCGAACGAACCAATGTAACCGGTTCTGCCAAATTTTTGAAAATGATAAAAGAAGAGCGTTTTGAAGAGGCGATTTCTGTAGCACGCGAACAAGTAGAAGGTGGTGCACAAGTTTTGGATGTAAATATGGACGAAGCCATGATAGATGGCAAAAAAGCCATGGTACAATTTCTTCATCTTATAGCCTCGGAACCCGATATTGCTCGAATTCCTATAATGATAGACAGCAGCAAATGGGAAATTCTTGAAGCGGGTCTTAAATGTATTCAAGGAAAAGGGATAGTCAATAGCATTTCCCTAAAAAATGGCGAAGAAGAGTTTTTGTATCAAGCTTCGCAAATAAAAAAGTATGGTGCAGCCGTTATTATTATGGCTTTTGACGAATTGGGACAAGCCGATACTTATCAAAAACGAATTGATATCTGCAAACGAAGCTATAATTTATTGACTTCAAAAATTGGTTTCAATCCCAATGACATTATTTTCGATCCTAATATTTTTCCAGTAGGAACAGGCATTGAAGAACACAAAAATTATGCGTTGGATTTTTTCAAAGCTACAAAATGGATCAAAGAAAATTTGCCCGGTGCCAAAGTGAGTGGCGGTGTCAGCAATGTATCTTTTTCATTTAGAGGTAATAATACCGTGCGAGAGGCTATGCACTCTGCATTTTTGTATCATGCTATCCAGCATGGTATGGATATGGGTATTGTCAATCCTTCTATGCTAGAAGTATATGACGATATAGACAAAGAACTTTTACTTCGTGTGGAAGACGTACTACTCAATAGAACCGAAGATGCTACAGAACAGCTTCTAGACTATGCCGAGCGTGTCAAAAACACAAATAAAGATACCACAAAAGTAGAGGCAGACTGGCGAAAAGAATCGATAGAAGAACGACTCAAACACGCTCTGGTAAAAGGCGTAGTAGATTATATAGAAGCCGATACTATGGAGGCTTTGGAGAAATACGGCAAAGCCTTGCAAGTAATCGAACAACCGCTTATGCAAGGCATGAATGTAGTAGGCGACCTTTTTGGCAGTGGCAAAATGTTCTTGCCACAAGTAGTAAAAAGTGCTCGTGTGATGAAAAAATCCGTAGCCGTGCTAGAACCATACTTAAAAGCCGATGGGCAAGTGGGCAGTAGCGCAGGAAAAATTCTTTTGGCTACCGTAAAAGGCGATGTACACGATATTGGTAAAAATATTGTGGGGATTGTTCTTCAATGTAATAACTTTGAAGTGATAGACTTAGGTGTCATGATACCAAAAGAGCGTATCTTGGAAGAAGCAATCAAGCATCGAGTAGATATTGTAGGATTGAGTGGATTGATTACGCCGTCATTGGACGAAATGGTAGATGTAGCGCAAGCTTTTGAAAAAGCGGGGCTCAAAATCCCAATCCTCGTGGGAGGTGCTACCACCAGTGAAATTCATACTGCCGTAAAAATTGAACCCAACTACAGTGGCGTAACGCTTCACGTTTTAGACGCGTCCAAAAGCGTGCCTGTGGCTACCAAGCTTATCAGTACCGAAAAAACCAATTTTTCAAATGCTCTCAAAGAACAATATCAAGTTTTGCGAGAAAATTATGAGAAAAGAACTTCAAAAGTAACTCTTTTGCCTTTTGAGGAAGCACAACGCAATGCGTTGGTATTGGATTGGGACAATTATCAAATTCCACGACCTAAGGAAATAGGCATTGAAATTACTGAAAACTTACCTATATCCGTGGTACGCCCTTATATCGATTGGAGTCCATTTTTCAATTCTTGGGAATTGAAAGGGACTTTTCCTCGAATTTTTGAAAACGAACGATACGGCGATGAAGCCAAAAAATTGTATGATGATGCCAATGCACTCATAGACCAGTTGACAAATGACAGAATATTAACTATCAATACCATTACGGGCATTTTCCCTTGCGACAAACAAGAAGAAACCCTTACGCTTTATTCCAATGAATCCAAAAATTTGGAAATAGGCAAATTGCATTTTATGCGTCAACAAGCGCAAAAACAAGCAGGACAAAAAAACATCAGTTTGGTGGACTATATAGCGCCTTCGGGCGATTTTATTGGTCTTTTTGCGGTAACGGCAGGGTTAGACATCGAAGAATATTTGGAACAATACAAAAAAAATCAAGACGACTACAGCGATATTTTGCTCAAAGCCGTAGCCGATCGATTGGCGGAAGCCACCACAGAATGGCTCCACGAAGAAACTCGAAAAAATACGTGGGGCTATGCGCCCAACGAAAATTTAACGAACGAAGAACTTATTCAAGAGAAATATCAAGGCATTCGCCCAGCACCAGGTTATGCGGCCTGCCCCGATCATACAGAGAAAAAAACGATTTGGGATATTCTCGAAATAGAAGAAAAAGTAGGCATTAGCCTCACCGAAAATTACGCGATGTTTCCTACCGCATCGGTTTGTGGATATTATTTTTCACATCCCGAAAGCAAATATATAGGCATAGGCAAAATCGGCGAAGACCAAATAGTGCATTTGGCAAAAGCAAAAGACGAAGATACCGAAAGTCTTAAAAAGTTTTTGAGACCCAACCTAGACTAAATTAATTATGGAATTAAAAAAATCATTAGGACAACATTTTCTAGTTCATGAAGAAATCTTGGATAAAATTGTTGCCGAAATCCGAAAACAAGAACCCTTTGAAACCTTGATAGAAATAGGACCTGGAATGGGAGCCCTTACCCAAAAATTAATTGACAGCAAGTATCAAGACTATTTTTTGATAGAAATGGACGATCGTTTTGTGGTAGAATTGCCCAAGAAATTTCCGTATCTTCAAAATAGAATTTTTCATACCGACGTCCTCAAGTTTGACTTTGCACAAATAAAAAGCAACCACATCATGCTTGTGGGCAATTATCCCTACAATATTTCCACGCAAATCGTATTTTTGATACTCGAAAATTGCAAAAAAATAACCGATTCGGTAGGTATGTTTCAGAAAGAAGTAGCCATGCGTATAGCCTCAAAACATGGGAGCAAAGATTATGGCATCCTCAGCGTGCTGGCGCAGAGTATATATGAAGTCGACTATCTTTTTGATATACCCGCTACAGCATTCGATCCACCCCCAAAAGTCGTATCGGGGATTATATCTATGAAACGCCGCGAGACGCCTTTGGCTCCGTATCACAATCTAAAAATAGTGGTAAAAGCGGCCTTCAACCAACGCCGAAAAACCCTCAACAATTCCCTCAAAGGGCTTCAATTCAAAGACACTTCATACTTAGAAACCATCAAAGGACTCCGTCCCGAACAATTATCGGTAGATGATTTTTGTAGATTGAGTATGGATTTGTAGGAAATTATTTACACCTAATTAGTAATTAACAATTCGTAAACTTATATTACTGAATTGAAAAGAATTATTCATTTGTTTTTAGCTATCTTTGCAACTTTTTAATATTCTAAACTATTCCACTTAGAATAGTTTAAATTAATTTTGAGACCATAATTTATGTTTGAAGAGGAAATATCGAAGCGAAAAACATTTGCTGTAATAGCTCACCCCGATGCTGGAAAAACGACTTTGACCGAAAAGTTATTGCTTTTTGGAGGTGCAATACAAACGGCTGGTGCTGTAAAATCGAATAAAATCCAAAAATCTACAACTTCGGATTTTATGGAAATAGAAAAACAAAGAGGGATATCGGTGGCTACATCGGTTATGACTTTTGAATACAAAAACTTGCTTATCAACATTTTGGACACACCCGGCCACAAGGATTTTGCGGAAGATACATATAGAACCTTGACGGCTGTAGATAGCGTAATACTCGTAGTAGACTGTGTTAAAGGGGTGGAAGAACAAACTGAACGATTAATGGAAGTATGCCGTATGCGAAAAACGCCTGTGATTGTATTTGTAAATAAAATGGATAGAGATGGAAAAGATAGTTTTGATTTACTAGATGAATTGGAAAAAAAATTGCATATAAATGTGCAACCACTTAGCTGGCCTATTGGTATGGGAACGCATTTTAAGGGGGTTTATAATTTAGTATCAAAATCATTAAATGTGTTCACTCCCGGTAAGCAAAAATTGACGGATGATTATATTGAGTTTAAAGTATTGAATGATGAAAATCTTAAGAAGCGAATTGGCGAAAGAGAAACACTTCAGCTTCAAGAAGATGTAGAACTTATAGACGGAGTATATCCTAGTTTTGATAAGGAGCGCTATATGATGGGCGATCTAGCACCTGTATATTTTGGGAGTGCGGTAAATAATTTTGGCGTTCAAGAGTTGCTTGATACTTTTGTAGAACTAGCACCAACGCCTCGAAGTCGTGAAACGAGTACTCGAATGGTACAACCATCGGAAAATAAATTTACTGGTTTTGTATTTAAAATTCATGCCAACTTAGACCCGAAACATAGAGATAGAATAGCTTTTGTGAGAGTATGCTCAGGGGAATTTAAACGAAATAAATTTTATCATCATGTACGAAACGATAAAGAGTTGCGATTTAATAATCCTACAACCTTCATGGCATCCCAAAAAAATATTATTGAAGAAGCTTATCCTGGGGATGTGGTAGGATTATACGATAGTGGTAATTTTAAGATTGGGGATACTTTGACTGAAGGCGAAAAAATGTATTTCAAAGGGATTCCAAATTTTTCACCTGAAATTTTCAAAGAAATTATAAATCTAAATCCACTGAAAACCAAACAGCTTCAAAAAGGAATTGAACAGCTTACAGACGAAGGCGTTGCGCAACTTTTCAAGAGTTATCATGGAAGCCGGATCATTGTAGGAACCGTGGGTGAATTACAATTTGAGGTAATTCAATACAGACTATTGCACGAATATGGCGCTAGTTGTAGACTAGACCATGTAAATTATCATAAAGCATGCTGGATGACGACAGATCAAAAAGTAAAAATGGATGAATTTACCAAATTCAAATCGAGCAATATGTTTTATGACAAAGATGACAATCTAGTTTATATAGCCGAAAGTAGCTGGATGCTTGATGTGGCTATAAAAGATTATCCCGAAATTACATTCCATAGCAATTCGGAATTTAAAATGGAAGGTTTATAAAATTAAAAGAAAAGCCAATATCAAATGATATTGGCTTTAGTTTTCTTATAGCGATACAACTTCGCTATTTTCCTTTTGCTTGCTATACTGCAAAATATTTTTTACAGTGCTAGTCTTGGGCTCCAAAAGATTGTTTTCGAGAGTTGATACCGTGCTTTTTAACAAACGATACTCAGCTGCCAATTCTTTGTCTTCCAATAGACTTTTCTTCATTTTATACTGAGAACAGGAATCTGTCTCATCATAAATAGCAGTTAAAAGT
>JBIPMU010000288.1:0-8740 GCA_044377205.1 Chitinophagales bacterium
TTTGGATTTCCTCTAACTTGGAATCCACTAATAGGAGCCACATTGGGGAAATTTATTTGTAAAAACTCAGATGTATTATTTGTAGCAGGTCTCCAGCATGTTGTAGTAGGTATAAATGTAGAGGAATCCGGTCTAAATATGCCACTAAAACTTGAAGCGGTCCTATTTACTTCATCTAAAAATACCACTTTATTTGTAGTACCTGATGCTTGTTTTTCAACATTTGTATGCGGATTTCCATTTTGCATTCTACCAGCACCACTCCAGTCTTCACAATAAGGTAAACTATGCGTTGCATTTATCTTTAGAGAGTCGGAATGATATTCTTTCCCATCTAAAGTACAAGTAGCTACAATTTTATAAAAAGTATTGGTATCGGTAGCTAAAATATTGGTTACATGCCAGTCTCTTCTGTTTATAAAACATCTAACATCATATAAAAATTCAACTCTAATTGCTGGATAATTGACCCATGATAATGGAGTAATTCTAAATCTCCGAGCACGTATGGTAGAATCTATTTCTGACACAGCCGTATCTTTACTATTAATACTCCCTTTTAAGGTATCCGCAATTACAAAATTTGTACCATTAAAATATTCTAACTTAAACGATGAAACCCATTCATTGGCAACTCTATTCCCATATATTCTCAATGAAGATACTGGCTGAACAGATCCTAAATCAACTTCTAACCACGAAGTATCATTTGCTGTAATAGGAGCCCATGCGGAAGGTCCATTTTCTATTGAATTTGCAGCATTATTGTTAATTCTATTTGAGCTTGAAGATCTTATAGTATTAAAATAAACATTGATATTTCTAAATGAATCATTTTGATAATTGGCATTATTTTTTAAAGGTCTAAAAAATGTATCATTCACATAAAAATCAGGATCGAATTTTTTTCTGTAGAACTGGTACTTCATACCATAATAATCAAACTGATTTACTTTTTCATCATTCCCATAAATAGCATCTTGATATGTAATCATAATGGTATCACCGATACAATACTGATGCGTTACTCTATATTTATCATACAAAGGTACTTCAGCAGGCCTATCTATAATCTTTGCGGTAGCAAATGTAGTACCAGGCAATGGAGTGGCTAAATTACATGGCTGTACTTCTTTTATACAAATATCTTCTATAAAGAAGTCCCCTGTAGTTTGATCATTATCGCGATATACAATTCCAAAATAGTATACGCCAGATGATGGTGGTGTAAAATCTGCCCAATATCTATTCCATTGATCATAACTAAATTTTACTAATGATTCACCAAATCTATTATCTATAGAACAAGCATCAAGTTGTTGTCCCCAAGTAACATATAATGAATCCCAACACATATTTGAACCATCTTGTTTATGCCAGAAAGACAATCGATACACTTTTCCCTTGTCAAGCTTAAATGCAGGTAAGACTAATTTCATATCCGCTTTAATACCTGGTGGATTTGGAGGAGGTGTAGGTAAGTGTTTCATAGCACTTGAAGTTCTTCCACCACTTGGAACAGCATAAATATTTGCAGGAGCGCCAAAATTTCCCTTCAATGGACATGCCGGAGAAAATCGAGTAAAACAGTTAAATAACTTATTAGCACCAAATTGAACTTGCGAAGAAAATCCTTCACACCAAGGTAAGAGTTGTAAATAAACTACAGGTACAGATTTTGATGAATCTATAATTATATTCAATGGATTTGCAGGATCGCACCACATCGTGAGTCTTCTATAATATAAATAATAGTCTCTAGCTGTATCTTGAAGAGTATCTCTATTTGAGGTAGGTGTTGTCATACTAGTCCAATTGATTTCATCATTGGATATTTGCCATAAAAAAATTGGAGTTCCTGTTCTTGTAATAGCATTTGGTACGGTAATAGAAATACTTCTATTTAAACATACCTCACTGATTACTTCAGCTTTACCATTTGAGCTATTAGGTGCATTGAATAAGATATTACTTACGTCCGTAGTATCTGTTTTTGTTCCCAAAGGACATATTTTAATAGTTCTTTTGTAGAATAAATTAGAGGACGCATTATCTATTTTAATTTTTTGAAAAACTTGGCCAGGCATAGCTCCAAAAGCTATTTGATTCGGTGAAACAAACCATTGATATGAAAACGGACCTTGTTTTATTTGTGTACCATTTGAGCCTGTAATTTTTATAGTATCACTAATAACATTTGCTTCAATAGAATCTGTACAATTTTGTTTAAAAAATTGTATAGTATTAGGCAAATAAGATGTGGATGAAGATGTGCTAAATGTTCTATTAGAACCTTCACAAACCATAATAGACTTTTTATACTCAGTTAGTCCCATTTTCATCCTTACAACTAATGAATCTGTTTTATTATAACTTCCAACATAATCTACAAATCCTCCCGTATTATTTTTGATTTGCCAAGATGAATAAATTGGCAAGGTTGAATAAAAAGATTGTCCTAATACCTTAATTACTACACTATCATCTGGACAAGATCTATAATTAATAGAAGTGTTCCCTACAGATACTTGTAAGCCTACAATTACTTGATTTGAAGTATCTATTGTATCAATTGAGTTTGGACAAAACTTCAAGACCACTCTATATGTATTTGTATCATTATTGTTAATAAATACACTATGTTTAATTGAATCTACAGGAATATTATAGTTCAAAAAGGGTTTTGGTCCTTGCCCAACATATTTTGACCAAATTGCACTCATGATTCCTTTAGTGCTATCTCTATAAAGATAATCTATTACCGCTTCTTCCGCTGGACATGATAATGAAGCTGTTAATGGTCCCAATGTAGTCCAAAATCTGAAATAAGAAGACACCCCAGAATCTACTGAAATTGGACATGGCTTTAAAATAACTTTATAATATTTATTTTGCTTAGAAACTTTGACTTTTAGAAAAGTATCTGTTTTTCCACTCATTATTGTATAGGGGCCATTGGCAGTATTTGATTCGTACCAAACTTTGTTTAATTTTGATAACAAATCTCTATTAAGTCCATTTATGCTGAGTCTAGCACTATCTGCTGTACAATCTTTGTCCGATAAAAACAAGCTGGTTCCATTCAATCCTACATTAACAGTTGGAGTTAGTGGTGCCTTTGCATCAAAAGTGCTTGTGTTAGCAGGTAATGGACAATATGATACGTGGGCTCTGTATTGTATAATATTATTTGTGATGGGAACGACAATCGTATCTTTATTGGTAGGCAGATCACCCCAAAATAAACCATTTGTACTCGTACTCATCCATCTATAGTTTTTTACAAATGCATTGTCATTAAAAACACCTGTTCTTACTAAGAACATTGTGATTGAATCTTTTTGTCCTAAAACACTGGTACATTTGATATTTCCAAATAATATATTTCTTGAAGAAAACTCAAATTTCAACTGTGTAGAAACTAATACAGTAGTACCACAAGTGATTCTTACTCTATAAATAAAATTATTGACATTGGGTGTTTGATTTATTCTATCGGGATTTATATTCAATGTATCTGCATTTGAGCCAGCTGGCCCCCAGCTCAATCCATTATCATTTGACTCTTGCCACAAATAAGTTACATTTGGCCCTGAGTAATTCTTGGTTACACCTAATGTTATCAAACCATTATTACAAACTCCATTTTTTATAAAAGCTGTATCCGCTGCAACACTTGCAGGACATTGTGCATTTACATTTCCTATAAATATGAATGAAAATATGTATAATTGAATTCTTAACAACTGCTTTTTCATTTGTCCGGCTTTATTTATTAATAATAATTTTTTCATTTTTTATTATATTTTTGCTATTACTTTCTATACTTAACCAATACATTCCATTGGTGAAATTTGACATATTTATTATAGAATACATTTTTGAATTCGTAACTTGTATTTCTTCATTCAATATTTTCCTTCCATAAATATCATGAATATATACACTGTAAGTTCCATTTGAAATATCATTAATTTCAATATTTAATGAATTTAAAACAGGGATTGGATATAACTTCAAATTATTTTTTTCAATATTAATGATACTTGAATTCCCATCTATAATAATAGAATCTGAATACACGGCTTGATCTCCACAATTATTTGTGATTGTCAAAGTAACGTTATACCTTCCTTTTTGAAGATAAAGATGACTAGGACTGTATAACGTTGAAGTTGTATTATCCCCAAAATCCCAAGATACAGATTTTGCTTGTTGTGATTTATTAGTAAATACACCATACATTCCAGTCTTTAAAATATCAAAATTTGCTACTGGAGCTAATTCTTTAAAAACATAAATAGCATCTGATATTGTACCACATAAATTTGAAACACTAACCCAATATGTAGCAGTAGAATCTACTGTAATAGTATTTGATGTACTATTTGTGCTCCATAATATTTGATTTGGTGCTAATTGATTTGGAATCGATAGCACTAATGGTGAACAAATAATAGTATCTGCTGGCAATGTTACATTGGTAGGCGCTACTACAAATGTAACATTGATATTATCAGTTACGGTTTCACATGAATTTGAAGCAGTAACAGTATATGATCCATTTGAAGTTACAACTTTTGTATCTGTAGCTCCACCTCCAGACCAACTATAAGAGTTAAATCCAGCATTAGCTTTTAAAGTTACGGATGAATTACAAGTTATAATATCCTCTCCCAAAGATAATTTTGGAGAATTGGCTAATTTAACATTTATTGTATCTGATTCAGAACAAGTTGTACCATTCTCAGTTACGGTCATCACATAATCTCCATCTTTATTTATGTATGTAATATTACCTACGTATCCATTGCTCCATTTATAATTAAATCCTCCTGCATCTGGATAAGAGATACTCTTTTCTTGCCCACAATGAACTATATCAGCACCTAAACTAGGTTTTAGGAAATTAGATATTCTTACGAAAATGGAATCTGAATTATTACATTTATATTTGGTAGATGTATCAGTTACAGTTACTTTTGCCATCACTGTTGATGAAATTAATTTAGTTGCATTAATTGATAAATCATGCCATTTGTAAATATAATTAGCATTAAATGGTGCTTGAAGTATTATAGGATTATTCTTACATGTAAAAGTATCATTTCCAAGAAAAACAGTTGGAGCAGCTGCTGAGTTAATCATAATGGTATCTTTATACCCACAATTTGTATTTGTATTAAATACTTCACAGATAATCTGGCCTGGGGTATTTACATCCAAATATGGATTCAATTTTTGCGATGGAAACCAAGTATGATTATACCCTTTATTTGTATATCCGCTATATAATCTCATACTCTTATTTGAACAAATTGTGGAGTCTCTTCCAAGACTAAAAATAGGAGATTGTCTAATTGTTATATAACTTGAATCTCTTACATTACATCCAAATGAATTAGTAACAGTAAGTTTATATTGACCTGAGTTTTTAATTTCTATGATTTGAGTAGTATCATTGGTACTCCATTTATATCGCATCCCAGGATTTTGTCCGTCTAAGAAAAAGGCCGGATATGAGCACAAACTAGAATCTCTCAAATCAAGAGATGGGGAATTTTGCCCAAGAACTCTAACTAATTTAACAGAATCCATTGTTGAGGTACAATATGCATAAGACACTACCCAATCATAAAAATAAGGATATTGAGTAGTTGTTCCTACTGCACTTGTGATTAAGATAGAGCCATTGCTTGGAATTATGGGATTGAACGGATTGGCATTTACAACTGTTGTAAGTGAAGCTCCAGGATTCAAAGTCAACATAATTCTATATGTTCCGGCATTAAGATCTACATTTAAATCTACTTGATTTAGACCAGGATTTACTACAGTATAATTAACTGTTTTTATCAAAACACCAGCCGCAGTTCTAACTTCTACTCTTGACAATCCTGGAACAGTAAACTCTACTTTCACAGAATGAATTCGAACTCTTGGCCTAAGTACTGTAAAATTCAATCCTTTTGTAGTTGTAGTTTCTGCGGTAGCATTTACAACTGCTGGCAATCCTTCTGAATCAAATTTTTCATAAGAAGAGTTTACATAAAAAGTAGAATTTGTAAAAGGTGGAGTAAATAATTTAAAATTGCCTTGATCTATTTTATTAATTCCCGCTGCATCGCTAAACCAATTTGTAGTAAAACCAGGAACAGAAATTGCTTCTAATGTAGAAGTAAGTTCATTTTGACATACCGTATCACTTAGAACACTTGGTTTTGGAGGCGTTAAATAATTTTCCATTTCTATTTCAAGTGTATCATTTGATTTGAGAGCATCCGAAGGTAAATTGGACCAGACTTTTATAGTTTTCTTTCCTGTAATAGATGAAAAATCAATTTTTTGCGTAAAAGCATATGTTCGTGTTGAATCTTTTTGAAGAATTGGAAATAATTGATTTACAGGAGCTCCTCCATCTATAGAATAGCTCATATTTGGAATTACACCATTCAATCCAGAATTTTTAAGCCTAAATGTAACTGGTACTTGAGCTAACGAACAACCTGATTTTGGTGAATCTATATTTTGTAGCACTAAATCAAATGGAGGCAAATAAACTTCTAGTACATAATCATGTATTTCTCCTGGAATAATACCAGCATTTACACATGGGGCAATATTTGTAGTTGACTTTAAATATCGAACTCGCAATGGATACAATCCTATAGGCGTAGAAGCGGGTATTGAGAATGTAAAATTTGTAGGTGATGCTGGCGTAATGGATACATTTGAAAGTACTGGAGTCAATATATCTAAGTTATCAATTCCATTATTGTTATAATCTACATAAAATCTTACGTTATTATTCGTTGTATTTGCAGAATTTAAAGAAATATTGCCTGTGAAAGTGCCTCCAGGTATTACTCTAATTGGATCAAATGAATCTCTATAATTTTGAAAACGTAATGGATTGAGAGCCATACCTGTGTTGGTATGAACAATTGACGTATTATAATTTCCAAACATTGAGACGTTCTCTATATAGTCTGATAAATTGGTAATTGGGACACTGTAATATGGTGGGGGGCATACACATTTATAACTAGGATTTAGCGTATCAATAAACACAGGTGTAGTATCTGAAAGCCCAGAGGTCAAACAATTTACAATAGCTCGAACATATGTCGTTCCTGGCAATATTGAGGAAGCTTGTTCACCTGTTTGGCCTACAAGGGTAGTCCATGGACCTGTTGCTGTAGGAGCTATTTGCCATGTTCTCGACATGTTTTTTGCAATTGTCGCATTATAATTTGTAAACACAGAATTGGTACCTATACAAAACCCTCTTGTACCGTCTATGATACCAGGTGCGGGTTTTCCTGTACAATTATTTGATAATTGAATCGTTACAACATGATCTTCTATTTCACCTGCAACAAAACTTGCAGTTGGGCATCCAGAAAATGGCATCGGGGTGGTAGAGCTATAATATATAACACGCATCAATACTTCTACATTAGGATTTGAAACTGTTAAAGCGCCTCCAGCATTTGAAGGCACAATAAAAGTAACGAGTCTTTCACCAAAAGATGTATTAGCAAGGATAGTTCCACTTGAAATTACTTCTGTAGATTCAAAAATTCTATTTGCGTTATAATCAATATATACAGTATATCCTCTTGCCCTGTTTAAAACACCACAAGTGTTATAATCAATTGTAAGTTCATTAAATGAACCTTGATTTAATACTGCCATCGATCCATATGGTCTCCAATCGGTATATTTCCCCAATACACTTGATGGCCCAGCATTTAGAGGAATTGATGAACAATTTGTTAAACGTTCTACATTATTTATTTTTACTTTTAAAATCTCTTCTTCAATATCATCTACAACATAAGCAGGCGTGCACATACAATATGCAGGTGGCTTCAATGTATCAAAGAATAAGGGTGAAGATGATGTCTGTCCTGAATTATTACAAGTTACATTAACTCTAATGAACGTATTACTTGCAAATGTACCCGTAAAACTTAGACTATTTGTACCTACATTGGTCCATGGTCCAGTAGCTGTAGGACCTGTTTGCCATTGATATGCAATACTACTAGCAAAAGACGCTCCATTTAGAAAATATGTCTTATTTACCCCAGCACAAAATCCAAAATCAGACACAATATTACCTGGATTAGGTGAGCCGACACAAGGAGTGAGTTTTGTGAATTTTATATTCCCTACAAATCCGCGAGGATGTGAACTAGGACTTGATGCCAATCCAGTATATCCTTTTAAAAAACCTGTTTGAATAGTTACTGAATCAAACGTATGTAATCCTACATTGGGTGGCGCTACAAATTGAGCTGCACTTTGTTGATTCGTTTCTAAGAAAATAGCAATGGTATCTCCTGCAGGTATATCTATGCTTAAATTAGTGGCAAAGGGTTGAACAGAAGTAGACATTCCTGTTTTTACTTGTGTTTTGGCCAATATCCATCCCGTAAGTGTGGACACCGATGAAATAGCTGCGTTTATTGGAGCTACCCTATACCATACTTTTACTACAGGATTTATAGCAGGATTATTCGCTGTATGAATACTTGAAATTTCTGTTATTCTTATTGGAGATAAAGACTTGTTGCTTACATTAAAAGAAATACCCCCTGTAAAAACGTCGGTAGCTGTATGTGAAGTAGATACAACAATTTGGGCATTGCTACTAGAGTATGTTCCAAAAATAAAAAATAATAGAAATATGTAGATTTTTCCCATAAGAATAAAATTGGGACAAATATACAGA
>JBIPMU010000028.1:0-8731 GCA_044377205.1 Chitinophagales bacterium
GTTTTTGCCTCATAAAACAAAAGGCGAAGGCTTTTTTTGTAGTGTACTCAAAAAGACGTCTAATGTGGAAGCAAAAAATTGGACAGCTGCTCGTATTATTGAAAAAAATGAATGGATAGAAAAATACATTCAACCACAAAATATCTACCATTATACGTCATTTTCTTTTCAAGAGTCTATTGCTATTGTTCCCAAGGATCTTTTGGCACAGCTTGGCCATCTCCGCAAACATCTTTATTTCAAGCAATTTGGTCTCCCTATTGGCAGTGAAATGAAAGGAGATTTTATCCCCGACCAAGGTTTGGCATTGTGTTCTTTGCTGGATTTAGATAAAGTATCCAAGCATGAAGTGTCTAAATACGAAGCGCTCCAATTTCTCTCTAAAGAAGCATTTGATACAAGCTCATTGCCTTTGGGCTTTATACTACTTATACATAATAATATTTCGCTGGGCTGGATTAAAAATATCTCAGGTAGGCATAATAATTTGTACCCTAAAAGTTGGCGTATTTTAATGGACTGGAAATCTCGAATGCAATAATTTTTTCCAATTTTTTACAAGAAATCTAATTTTAAATTTTTTTTCTCTTGATTTATTGCTGTTTAGACATACAAATGCAATTAAAATTGTAAATCCAAAAACAATGTTTTAATTTTGTCTTCAGATTTTTGGGAATACGTATTTTATCGTATTACGATTCAATTTTTTGCAAATTCAATTATATATTATGACCCAATTTAGCCATTTGCACTGCCATACACAATATTCCGTTCTCGATGGAGCGGCCAATATAGCGGATATGGTATCCAAAGCAAAAGCCGATGGAATGCCAGCCGTTGCTATTACCGATCATGGCAATATGTTCGGGGTTTTTGAATTTGTAAATGAGTGCAATAAGCAAGGGGTAAAAGCTATCGTAGGATGTGAATTTTATATGGTGGAGGATATGTCTGTGACTTCATTTGCAGGGACAGGGAAAAAAGACAAGCGCTATCATCAGCTTTTATTAGCAAAAAATACCGAAGGGTATAAAAATATTGCTACGCTATGTAGTCTTGGCTACAAAGAAGGTTTGTATGGAAAATATCCACGTATCGATTTGGAATTATTGAAAAAATATAAGAATGGGTTGATAGCAACTTCTTGTTGTATTGGCGCACGAATTCCACAGACAATTTTAGCAAGCGGAGAAGAAGAAGGCGAGATAGAAATGAAAAAATGGTGGGATTTGTTTGGAGAAGATTTTTACTTAGAAATTCAACGACACAATATTCAAAACATCAATAATACAGGACTGAGCCAAGAGGACTTAAATCAAATATTGCTCAAATGGAGCCATCGATATAATATTCCAGCTATCTGTACCAATGATAGTCATTATGTAGAGCAGGATGATGCGGAAATGCACGACATCCTTTTGTGCGTCAATACGGGCGAAAAAAAGTCTACACCTATCAAGTCAGATGGTGATGAAGATGGAATGAACAAAGAATATCGGTTTGGATTTCCCAATGATCAATTTTTCTTTAAAACGACTCAGGAAATGGGGGCACTTTTTGCAGATGTGCCTTTCACACTCGAAAATACACAACAGATAGTAGATAAAGTAGAAAAAATCAATTTGGTAAAAGATATCATGATGCCTAACTTTACTTTACCCGATAATTTTAAAGACCAGCAGGATTTGATGCGACATCTAGTATATGAAGGTGCCAAGCGAAAATACGGCGATATTATTCCAGCTCATGCTATTGAGAGAATAGAATTAGAATTGACTACCATTTTCACGAGTAAGTTTGAAGGGTATTTTCTGGTAATTGAAGATTTTTTGCGCGAAGCACGAAAAATGAATGTATGGGTAGGCCCAGGAAGAGGTTCTGCAGCGGGAAGTGTAGTGGCGTATTGTCTTGATATTACACAAGTAGATCCACTTCAGTATGGGTTGCTTTTTGAACGTTTTCTAAATCCAGAAAGGGTGAGCTTCCCCGATATAGATATCGATTTTGAGGATGAAGGCAGACAGAGCGTGCTAGACTATGTAGTAGCTAAATATGGGAAAAATAATGTATCCCAGATTATCACTTTTGGCACAATGAAGGAAAAATCAGCTATTCGAGATGTGGGTCGTGTGCTGGATGTGCCGCTTTTTGAAGTAAATAAAATAGCTAAAACGGTTCCGGATAGTATTACCCTAAAAGATTTACTCAATGAGGAAGTGTATAAATCAAAGAAAAATGGCATGAAACCCGATGAAGTAGCCAAGGCAGAAGGCTTAAAGTTGATCTACAAAGAGGATGAAACGGCTAAAAAAATCATTGATTATGCTATAAAACTAAAAGGAAGTGTTAGAAATACTGGCGTTCATGCTTGTGGGGTGATAATTGCCCCCGAGAATTTAGAAACATTGATTCCGGTGTCCACCGCCAAGGATAGTAGTATGCTGGTAACCCAGTTTGACAACCGTTTTGTAGAGAAAGCAGGATTGCTAAAAATGGATTTTTTGGGATTGAAAACGCTTAATATTCTCAAATCTATTGTAGAAATTATTCGCCAACGTCATGGAATAGAACTGGATTTGGCTAAACTTCCGCTTGATGATATCTTGACTTTTGAAGTTTTTCAAAAGGGTCAAACTGATGGTATCTTCCAATTTGAAAGTGCTGGTATGAAAAAGAGTTTGATGGGATTAAAACCAGATAGATTTACCGATTTGATAGCCATGAATGCCTTGTATAGACCAGGGCCGTTGGATTATATCCCCAATTATATCGATAGAAAACATGGAAGAGAAAAGGTAACTTATGACATAGAGGCTTCTAAAGAAATATTGGAAGAAACCTATGGAATTATGGTGTATCAAGAACAGGTAATGCAGCTGAGTCAGAAATTGGCAAATTTTACTAAAGGACAAGCCGATAGCCTCCGTAAAGCCATGGGAAAGAAAGTGAAAGAAGAAATGGACAAGCTCTATACCATTTATATAGATGGATGTAAAGCTAACGGACATCCCGAAGATAAAGCCAATAAGATATGGCAAGATATGGAAAAATTTGCTCAATATGCTTTTAATAAATCGCATTCTACATGCTATGCATTGGTGGCTTATCATTGTGCTTATCTGAAAGCGCACTATCCTTCAGAGTTCATGGCAGGTTTGGTTTCAAATAATATGGATAATATTGATGAAGTAGGAAAGTATATGCAAGAAGCTAAGAAAATGGGGATTGAAGTTTTAGGTCCTGATGTAAATGAATCTTCATATCGTTTTACAGTAAATAAAAAAGGGCAAATACGATTTGGATTGTCTGCACTCAAAGGAGTTGGAGAAAATTTGGTAAAAGAAATGGAGGAAAATCGTGCTATCAAAGGGGATTTTATAGACATATATGATTTTGTATCAAGATTGGGATCTACAGTAGTCAATAAACGAGCGCTGGAGCCATTGGCAATGGGTGGTGCTTTTGATTGTTTTGCAGATATTGCTCGTGAGCAATATTATGAGGTGGTATCGGAAAAAGAAGGATCTTTTATAGAACGATTGATCCGATTTTCAAACAGTGTCAACTCAAGCCAAACCAATAGTGGCAATCTCTTTGGAGATGTTTTTTTAGATATGGTAGATAAACCTATTCCTCCCAATTTGGGTGAATTCAATGTCCTTGAACGTTTGGATAAAGAAAAAGAAGTTTTGGGGATGTATTTGAGTGGCCATCCCTTGGATCCTTATCGAAAAATTATTGAAGATTGTAGCTTTCAGAATTTAGATAAATTTAGCATGAGTTCAGGAACTGTGCTCATGGCCGGCATGGTGAGTGGAGTTAATATAGCTATAGATAAGCAGGGCAAACGATATGGTAGATTTTCATTATCCAATTTTAATAGTAAAATAGATTTGAGATTGAAAGGGGATATTTTATTGAAATATGAAAATTTTTTAAAAAATGGCATGTATATGATTGTCAAAATAAAGAAAGATGACTTTACACCTAAAGATGGAGGAAATAAGATAGAATTTGATAAAATTATAGATATTTATTTATTAGAAAATGCTTGGGAGAAACTACGAAGAGTTGATATATTGATTGATGCAAAAATTTTGACAGCCAATAAAATTTTGGATTTAAAAACATTTTTCTTGGAGCACAAAGGAAAAACAACAATCTATTTCAATATTACGGATGGAGTGCAAGTTTCTGATAAAATAATGGCACCAAAACAAGGGAATAGCGAAATTTTAGATGAGGAAGGCAATATTATCGAGGATCTTTTAGAAAAAGAAGAATTTTTGGAGGATGAAATTCAAGAAGAGCAAGTAATTGAGGAAAACCCTTTAAAAGAGGCACTTACATTTTTGTCGAGAAATGTGCTTTTAGATGTATCCGCAGATAGTATTTCAAAATTGGAAGCCATCGTAGGAAAAGAGAATGTAAAAATCACAATTTCAATGGATTAGGAATGGACGTATCCAGTTTGAAAATACAATTACATGAGTATTTGATGCAATATCCCAATGATATTCATGCTATCAAAACGATAGATTTTCTGGAGCAGAATACAAAATTTTGGAAACGAGAAAATCTAGAAGGTCATATAACCGCATCGGCATGGGTTCTTTCTTTGGATAAATCTCAAACCTTGCTCACCCATCATAAATCATTGGATAGTTGGTTCCAATTGGGGGGACATATAGAACCAGAGGATAAATCTGTATGGGATGCCGCTTTACGCGAAATTATTGAAGAGTCTGGTATAGTGCCTATCGATTCAATTTCTCATTCAATTTTTGATATCGATGTCCATTTAATCCCTCAAAATAAGAAAGGTGTTCCAGCACATTATCATTATGATATACGCTATCTTTTTTTTGCGGATAGCAGTCAACCTATTTTATTTGACACTAATGAATCTAATAAAGTATGCTGGGTTTTGATAGCTAATGTAGCGGATAAATCTACTCAAGATTCCGTTTTGAGAATGGTAAGGAAGAGTATAATATCAAGTTTTTAATTTTTTTAACATTTTTTCAATTTATATTATATCATTTTTGTACTCTGAACGTTATTGAATAGGATGAGGCGATATATTATAATTATTTTATGGTTGGTGAGTACGATTTTATTTTCTCAAAAATATTATGGGCTTTATCGTTCAAATTATTCGGGGTCCCTAGGTATTCAAGATAATCCAGCAGTTTTTACAAGTCAAAAAGTAAAATGGGATGTCAATTTAGTAGGTTTTGGTATAGGATTTTATACACAAACCGGCTTTATCGCCAACGAAAGTGGACTTAGTCTTCTGAATGGACAAAAAGAAGTAAAAAATGCGTCAGATTCGCTGCCTGCTAATTACAATCCCGATAAGCAAGCATTATTTTATGCGAATAATCCTACTTCTAATTATGTAGGATTGATGTTTAATGCCGTTGTTCATGGTCCTTCATTAGTTTTTCGTGTCAAAGATTTTTCATTTGGATTTTTTACCAATGCACGTGCAGCTTTTAGCGCCATAGATGTGCCCGCATTTTTCAATTATTATGATTTGAAAAATATAGTAGATTTTTCTATAAGACAAGTAGACCCATTTTCAGCAGGTTTTATGCAGTGGTCTGAAATTGGTATAAATGGTGCTAAGAAAATTCAGATTGGAAGTTTGGGACATGAAATTTCTATAGGAGCAAATTTCAAGTATTTAATGGGTTTTGAAGCGGGATATATTGCTAATAAATCCAGTTTTAATTTTGTAAAAATTCAGGACAGTATTATTACCGGAAACTCAAATGTAGAAATTGGATTTAGTACAGGAAAATCCACCAATCTCGATGATTACAAATATACTCAAAATGGTAAAGGATATGCCTTGGATTTAGGAGTGGAATATTTGGTGCCACAGAGCGATGCCGATGAAGAAGAGTATCCTACAGAATACGCCATCAAAATAGGTGCATCTATCAAAGATATTGGAGCTATTCAATTTGACAAAAATGCTCAAGTACACAAATATATCGTTTCTTCGGCTACGTCAGTTCCTACAAAATATCTAAATGGAAGCAAATATATTGAAGAAATAGTACAGAAGAGTTCATCTATTATCTACGACGACCCATTGGCATCTCAAGTCAGTCAATCTTTTTCTATGGCATTGCCTACGAGTTTAAATTTGACATTTGATTATAGAGCTATAAAACATGTTTTTGTCAATGCCTCTGTTCAGCGTAGAATTGTGCTAGGAGAGCGACAAGTATTGGCTATGAATTTTATGGGAATTGTGCCAAGATACGAAAAAAGATGGTTTGAAATAGGAATGCCTCTTTCATTCATTGAAGATAAGATATTTGGGTTGGGAGCCTATATAAGACTTGGCTTTTTGACAGTTGGCTCCGATCAATTGAATGCCTTATTATTCAAACAATCCAAATTGAATTCTGCAGATTTCTTCTTGGCATTAAAAATTAATCCTTTTCGTTCTGTACCTAAAGAAGAATCCTATGAATCTTTTGGTAGTAGCATCGGAAAACGCAAAAATGATTATGGATGTTTTAAATTTTAAGATTGAGACGAGTAATTTATTTTCATATAGTTTTTTTATTTTTTGCACTTAGTTGTAGTAGTTCAAATCCTACTAAAGAAAATGAATTTGTAGAAATAAAATCTCAAATTCCACTAGAATCTCAAAAAGAAAAATGTATCAAATTTCTGGCGGGTTTGTCTATTTATGATTCATTAGATCAAAAGATTGGAAATGAAATGCTAAAAAACCAATTTTTTGAAATTTTCAAGGATAAGGTAAATTTTCAAAATTTGGACTCCGCTACAGAGGTGTCTATTTATTATCAAATAATTCCTTTGTCTTCAAAAGATTCGGTTCATATCTTAGGGGCTGCATTATTGAATACTAAAGAGGTCAAAATAGCCTTTTGGTTTGAGAAAGCCCACGAATATTTTGACGAAGAAGGCCATTCTATGAAAGGAAATTTTCTTGCAATGCCAATTGCTTTTGGTAGAATTACATCGCATTACAGTTTTGCAAGATTTCATCCCATAGAAAAAGTAATAAAACCTCATTTAGGCATCGATTTTGCAGCGCCAATTGGAACGCCTGTTTTGGCTGCTGCAGATGGCATATTGATTGAAAAATCCCAAAATTCAGGTAATGGACTGTATCTAAAAATCAAACATAGCGAAGCTTTTATCTCGCAATATTTGCATTTATCCCGATTTTCGGAAATTTCGGTAGGCCGAAAGGTTCAAAAAGGTGAAATTATTGGCTATGTAGGGCAGACGGGACTCGCTACGGGACCGCATTTATGCTATAGATTGTGGGAGTATGGAAAACAAGTAAATCCAATGAAAGCTACAAATACCCATCTTTTTAAATTAAATAATGATAATTTTGTGGCATTTCTCCAAACCAATAAAAAAATTAGAGAAATTTTGTTTTAATAATGGAACATGTAAGATCTTATTTATTACCGTTTTGTGGAAATATAAATTTTTGGAAACAAATTTTGAAGCAAGAAGAAGTGGTTTTTTCTTTTTCTCGAAAATTAGATAAAAAATCTTATACCAATCGAACACTTATAGCTACCGCCAATGGTATTCAAATCCTGAGTATACCGCTTGAAGGAGGAAGAGGAAGTCGAATCCCTTATTGTGATGTTTTAATGTCAAATCAAGAAAATTGGCGGGCAAAGCATCTCATGGCACTTCAAAGTGCATATTCAAAGAGCCCTTTTTATGAGTTTTATATCGATAAAATCACTAAAGTATATATTTCCAATAATCGTTCCCTTCAAGAATTCAATCTTGAACTTTTCAATACAATCTTAAAAATCTTGAAAGTGGAAATCAAAATGAAACTAGATGAAAGTGCGTCTATTCCCATTTCATTTGAACCCAATATCTATGAATCCCTTCCGACCTATCCTCAGGTTTTTAGAAATAAATACGAATTTCAATCCGATTTGTCTATTTTGGATTTGATATTTAATATGGGAAATAAGAGTTTAAGATATCTGCAAGAAGCTTAATGTTTGAGATTGTTTTCATACATTGAAATCCAATCTTGAACCGAGACTTTTCGAATCAATTCACCAATCAAATCAAAGGGAATATCATCCATTTTTTTGAATCGAATGCAAGATTTTCCCATGTCCAATTTATATTTACAAGCTTTTACAAATTCATCTTGAAACCAATTTAAAAGCGTATCATCGGTATAAATGCCCATGTGATAAAAGCCAATATGACTTTTTTGTGATGCGAGGCCCATAAAAGGCAATGGCAATTTTGGGTCGCAATGATAGCCCGCTGGATAGATAGAATGAGGAATAACGTAGCCTAGCATGCCATAATTGATACATTCTTCAAACCCTTTGGGAAGATTGTCCAAAATGCTTTGTCTAATCTTAAGCATAGGTTCTATGCGCTCTTTAGCTAATTGATTTAGATACGCTTCTACTGTCATTATTGTTATTTTTTCATACCTTCCAAGCCACAATTCAAAAACTCTAAATACGTTTTTTTATCCATAAATCCACCTATTGGCTTATTGATAATTTGTTTTTTATGTGGATGAATAATTACATAAAGCGGCTGAGTTACTTGCTTAAAGTTGGTCAATTCAAAATCAGTCCATTTATTTCCCACGGTTACTACTTGCTTATTCAATGATTTAGAGAAATATTGTTCTTCTTTTGGTAATTCTCTTTTCTCATCTACATACAACGATACA
>JBIPMU010000029.1:0-8584 GCA_044377205.1 Chitinophagales bacterium
AATACATGCCACAAAGATATGAAGAAAAATTAGAAATTAATAAAACAATCCCATCTAAAAAATTAAAAACTCATCCTTACGATCTTTTCCACTTCTTCAGGTGTAATATCTTTTCGCTCTCCCAAAGCAACCCAATTTCGTGCTTCAAATATTGAACGAATCGTTGCGGGAGCTTTTTCATAATCTGAGGTATATTGGCTTAGCCTTGTTTCCATTCCTATTGCATGCATAAAAGCTACCGTTTTTTCAATAGACTTATTAGCAATATCATCTGTTGATCCAGATAGTCCAAAAATACGTTGACCATATTGAGCCAATTTCTCTTTTTTGTTTTCAAATTTCACTTTGTAAAGTTGTGGAAAGATTATTGCCAGGGTTCTTGCATGGTCTATGTCGTACATTGCTGTCAATTCATGGCCAATCATATGTGTGCACCAGTCTGTAGGTACCCCTTTTTGAATTAATCCATTGAGTGCCATGGTACAACACCACATGAAATTTCCTGCAATTTTTTCATCATAGGGTTCAAAAATTAGTTTTGGTGCTATTTCAATTAATGATTGAAGAATAGATTCGGCTATTCTGTCCTGAAGTACGGCTCCAATAGGATAAGTTATGTATTGTTCCAATACATGAGTATAGGCATCAATAATGCCATTTTGAAGTTGTTTTTTAGGAATACTCTTTATTACACTTGGATTACAAATAGAAAATTTTGGGAATAATGCGGGGCTTCCCATTCCTAGTTTTTCTCCTGAAGTTTTATTGGTAATTACAGCACCCGAGTTCATCTCCGAACCTGTAGCTGGCAAGGTAAGCACTGTCCCAAATGGCATAGCCGTAGCTACTCGAATTCCTTTTTTGAGAATATCCCATGGCTCACCATCGAAGTTAGCTGCCGCTGCAAGGAATTTTGTGCCATCTATAACACTACCCCCCCCTACACCAAGTAAAAAATTAATATTTTCATTTTTTATTATTTCTAAAGCCTTTGATAAAGTTTCGTATGATGGATTAGGCTCTATACCGCCAAATTCTATCAGATCAAAATTTACTAATTCTTTTATGACCGCATCATACACTTCATTTTTCTTAATACTGCCACCCCCATAGGTCATCAAGATTTTTGCATTTTTTGGAATTTCGTGGGCAATTTTTGAGAAACTATCGAGACCAAAAATTAATTTTGTAGGGTTATAAAGTTCAAATGAATTCATTTTTATATTTTTTAATTACAAAAGTACAAAGCTTTAGGTCAATCAAAAGTTATATCTTTAATAAAAATAATATAGGTTAATGTTTGTTAATTTTAAGCTTTCAGATTCTAATTTTTGCTTCAAAATTAAAGAGATAAAAACGAATCAGATATATTAAATAATATTAAAAAAGCTTTTAAAAACTATAGTTTTAAGTCTAAAAAAAAGAAATAATGTTTTGTTTAAATATTTTCATGTAAAAGTTCTTATATTTGCACTAAATAAAAATAAAAAATCATGAAATTAAATGATTATATCCTAGAAACTCCCTCTTATGGTTGGGCCGATTCGGAAGGGAATTTTATCAAACCTACTTTTGGGCAAATTTTTAATGAATTTTTGATGCGAATTAACATTTTTAAAGATTCTAAAAACTGGTTGCCATTTTTGGGCTGGTTTTGGATACTTTGTTTGTCGCCAGCATTCTTTTTGTTATTATCAAAATTTTCGCTTTCATGGGATTTTTACAAATTAGTTTTGGTTGGATTTATCTATGGAATGGTTTTGATGGGAAGTCATGGTACATTTTGGTATCACAGATATTGTACTCATGCCGCTTTTACGTTTAAAAATAGTTTTTGGCGTTTTATTGGTCAGCAATTAGTGGTGAAAGTAGTTCCAGAAGAAATATACGTATTATCGCATCATATTCATCATGAAAAAAGTGATATGCCAGGAGATCCATATAATGCCTTTGGAGGATTTTTTTATTGCTTTTTTGCCGATACAAACCACCAATTAATCAATAGAAATTTGACTGAAGAACAATATCATCAAGCAACAAAATTGATGAAGCATACAGGGTGTCCTATTAATAGTTATGAAGCATATAAAAAATATGCTAGTGTAGTGCCACCATCATATATCTTAATCAATTGGGTTTTAAATTGGAGCTTTTGGGCAGCAGTGTTTTTCTTTTTAGGTCAATTTACTGGATTTGGAGGAGAAAACTTAGTTATAGCTTGCTTTGCAGGAACTTTTGTTTGGGCAGTGGGAATTCGTACATTTAATTTTGATGGTCATGGAAAAGGAAAAGGAGAAAAAGCATGGAGTTCAGATGACTTTAATAGAAAAGATTATTCTATTAATCAAATTTGGCCTGGATATGTAGCTGGGGAATGGCATAATAATCATCATTTATTCCCAACAAGTAGCCGAAGTGGATTTTTGAAATATCAAATAGACCTTCCATACTATTTAGTTCGATTTTTTCATTTAATTGGAGGTGTAGTTGAATATAAAGATTACAAAAAACAATTTATTGAAAATTATTATATTCCTTTTCAGGAAACAAAGCAATATAAAAAATAATTGAGTAGCGAATGCTCTATAAAAATATTTTATCGGGTGTTTTTAGCAAGCTAGTTTCTCTTGTTCTATCGTTATTATTTGTACCTATTTTTTTTAAGTCTCTAGGAAACGAATCCTATGGGATGATCGGGGTGATGACTATGATATTAAGTGGTTTGGGCTTGTTGGATTTGGGATTGGGGAATATTTTATCAAAAGAATTGGCTCAACGTAAAGTAGCTAATTCTATGTCAAATTCCCTTTCTTTAATTCAGTCTATCGAATGGTTATACTTTACAATTGGAGTTTTTTTATTTATATTTCTTCTTAGCTCTAGTTTTTTAGTAGTGCCTTTTTGGTTTAAAAGTCGTGAGTTCTCTTCGGTATCAATTTCATTAATTTTTATACTTATTTCAGGTGTCATTTTTGTTCAGTGGCCTATAAGCCTATATAATAGCGGTCTATTTGGATTAGGAAAACAAGTACAAGCTAATATGTATGCAACTATTTTTTCTATTTTGAAAACTGTGGGTGCTTATATATGTCTTTTGATTTTTGGTAAGACGATCTATGTTTTTTTATTTTGGATGCTGTTTGTCAATGCTTTAAATACAATAGTACTATGGATACAATTTAGATTGTCCTTGCCTACCTCCTCTGAAAGTTCATTTATTAATTGGCGTTCATTAAGTGAGATTAAGAAAATGACTTTTGGTTTTTCTATATTAGGCTTTATGGTATTTATATTGACAGATATTGACAAATTAATTATTAGCAAATTGCTCACATTGAACGATTATGGATTATATAGTTTAATTTTTGTAATTGTCACGAGTTTTCAATTAATTAGCACTACCCTTAAAAATGCATTTTTTCCTGATATTGCAAAAGATGTATTGGCGCATCGCCCTTTTTCAAAATTTTCGCGATTTAATTTCTATACAAAATTTTTTAATTTTATACTTATCCCAATTTCAATTTATTTGTATGTATTTGCTATTGATATTCTTGTGTTATGGACGGGTGATCCTATTTTGTCACAATCGCTTTGTGAAGCATTTCAATGGCTCATTTTAGGAAGTATGTTCAATGGAATCATGTACACTGCCAATAATTATTTATTAGCAATGGAAAAGTTTATTTTTTTGATAAAAACATACGCCATCAGCATTATATTCTTCTTGCCTGCTGTATATTTCTTGACAAAGTATTACGGAATAGAAGGCGCTTGCTTTTCGTGGTTTATACTTAATGGATCACTTTTCGTATTTATATTATTTGCAATGCAACTAAAATACGCCCAAAGATTAGATAAAACATGGCTTTTTTTATTAATAAAACCTATGTTTTTATCGCTTGGCTGGGTGCTAATACTGTATTGTATTTTTCAATGGACTTCAATACAATTCAATTATTTTACAGTTATACTATCTATTATAGGATTATATGGTATTGTATTTGGAAGCGATAGCATGTTTATTAGATGGATTGGTAGACTAAAGTTTCAATAAGAGCCAAAACTTCTTCTTTTCCTTTTTTTTCCTCACTAGATGTAATAAAATGTGTTGGAATTTCCTCCCAATTTTCTTGCATTTTGGTTTTGAAGAGCCCTATATTTTTCATGCTATTTTTCAAATCGCGCTTATCTGCTTTTGTGAAAATAATAGAAAATGGAATTTGATGTTCGCCAAACCAATCAATTAGTTCTAAATCCAATTTTTGTGGGGGAATTCTACTATCAATTAGTATAAAAATATTGATTAGTGTATCTCTTTCAAGAAAATATTGATACATAGTTTTTTCCCAATCGTTTCGAAGCGATTTACTTCGTCTGGCATATCCATATCCTGGCAAATCTACTAAATGCCAATTTTCATTGATTAAAAAAAAGTTTAAGGACTGCGTTTTCCCTGGAGTAGAACTTACTTTTGCCAAATCTTTTTTGCTACATAAATAGTTTATTAAGGATGACTTTCCTACATTACTTCTACCAATGAAACAAAACTCGGGAATTCCAGCTTGTGGCAATTCACTAATTTTATTAAAAGAACCAATAAATCGAGTAGTTTGAATTTTCATTACTATTTTTGTATTTGATAGAAAACACAAAGATAGTTTTTTCTGTCTTAAATGGTTGTATAATTGGTTTTTAAAAACAAAGAATGAACGAAGTAGAAAAGTTAAAACCCTATTCAGAGTCTTCTGAGGAGAAAAAGATTCAAATAGAGCAAATGTTTGATAATATTGCTGTAAAATATGATTTTTTGAATCATTTGTTGAGTGCGGGTATAGATATCTTGTGGCGAAAACGAGCTATTAAAGAACTTCAAAGCCTTGCTCCCAAAACAATAATGGATATGGCTACAGGTACAGGCGATTTTGCTTTTGAAGCCATGGCGTTAAATCCTGACAAGATCATAGGTATTGATTTATCTCAAAACATGTTGGATGTTGGTATTGAGAAAAGTAGGTTGAGAAATGTAACAGATAAAATAGATTTTGTAAAAGGGGATGCAGAGCATTTGAATTATACAAATGATTATTTTGATGCTATTACAGTAGGTTTTGGAGTTAGAAATTTTCAAAATTTACAATCGGGTCTTACCGAGCTTCATCGAGTACTAAAAATAGGTGGAAGAATTGCTATTTTAGAACCTTCTTTTCCCAAAAATCCTTTGATAAAATATTTATTTATTTTTCATTTTAAATATATTACGCCCTTTATAGGCAAATTGTTTTCAAAAGATGACTCCGCGTATAAGTATTTGCCTAGTTCTGTAGAAGCTTTTCCGCAGGGCGAAACATTTAATCATTTGATGCGAGAGGTAGGCTATATAAATACTAAATGTATTCCTTTGACGTTTGGGATATGTACGCTATATTTAGCAGAAAAATCGTAAAACTATAATTTGAACGCAAGAAAGGTCTTTATTTTATTGATAAGTATGCATTTTTGCTTTTCGGCAAAAAGCCAACTTAACTTCTACGAAAAGGGCCAAAAAGCATTTTATTGGGGCATTTCATTAGCCGCCAATGGCACTAATTTTGCTATTGATAGAATGCCTATTCAATCCAATAATGACAGTATCATTTCGGTATATACAAAATCTGGGCCTGGTTTTAATCTTGGATTGATAGGGAATTGGCAGATAAATTCGCATTTTGATTTGAGAATAGTCCCTACGATGATGTTTGGCGAGAAAAATATTATTTATGAATTGGAAAATGGGACTCAAATGAAAAATTATTTGAATACCACATATTTGTCTTTCCCTTTGATTGTTCGATATAAGAGTGCTCCAGTTAAAGACTTGAGAGTATTTGTATTGGCTGGAATCCGTTATGATTATAATATCATTCCACAATATAGACCAAGAGAAGAGCCCAATAGAATTACGCTCAAAAAGGATAATTTTTCAATGGAATATGGTATTGGGATTCAGTATTTTTTCCCATATTTTATATTCTCCCCTGAAATTAAATTCCAGCATAGTCTCAATAATGTACTGGGTACAGATCAATCGCCTCTTAATCAATCTATCTTGAGAGGATTGTATCCTAGAGGGTTTATTTTTTCATTGAATTTTGAGGGATAGCGCTTATGGGCTTAGTATTTGAAAAAAATATGTCTTTTGAAACTCAAATTGCTATTTGGAAAATAGAAGAAGAACCAGATTTTTTTTCATCCAATATTGAATTTTCTGAATATGATTTCATGGAATATGAATCTATAAAGCATCCTTTCAAACGAATGCAATGGTTGGCTTCGCGCTATCTGTTGAAAAAAATTTCAAATGAAAATAGATTGCTTTTGTTGTATAAAAATGAGAATGGAAAGCCATTTTTTGAAAATGCAAATTATCATTTTTCAATCACACATTCGCATAGTTATGTAGCAGTTATTATATCAAAAAACAAAAATGTGTCTATTGACTTGGAAAGAATTACAGAAAAAGTCTTAAATGTAAAACACAAATTTTTGCATCCTATGGACTTTGAGCATGGAGATGATCTTGAAAAGTTAACCTTAATATGGAGTGCCAAGGAAACACTTTATAAATATTTTGATAGCAAGTTATTGCATTTTAAAGAGCATTTGATTCTTAAAAATATTGAATCCAATGCTATTGAATCCGAAGTTTGGATTGCGGATGAAAAAGTTGCGCAAAAAGTTGGATTTTTTCGTTTTGAAGATTATGTGATGACGTACTTACTTTAAAAAATTACCGTTTCATTTACGTATATTTTATACACATAATAATTCCAAATCATTTCATACTTATCTTTGATTAGCGCTGCACTGGCATTAAAGAAAGTGCTTTTGCTCAAATTGAGTTCATTGGTGCCTATTTTACCTACGCTGTATTTGATTTCATCATTTTCAAAACTCATTTTACTGGATTGAAAACTTGATTTGGATGCTTGTAATTTTTTTTCGGAAGCCTGTAAATTTTGAATTGCTTGTAGAATGGATTTGTGCGTTTTTTGTTTTTCAATTTCATATTCAATTTCAGCACGTTGAATATTCAATGAGGCTTCTTTTATTTTGTTCCGAGTTTGGAATTGATTGAAAATTGGGATATTGGCATTGAGATTTATAGATTTATTTAAATTGTTCTCAAATTGTTCTCCAAAATTAAGGAATCTATTAAAAGAAGAATAGGTGCTGCCCATGTTAAACCCAAAATTGAGCGATGGATAAAGGCTTGATTTTGACATATTGAAGGCAATTCGCGATTTTTCCACATTAATTTTTTTAGAGATCAATGAAGGGCTGAATTCCCAAGCTTCTTTATCTTGAATACGAAGGGTTTTTTGGATATTGATATCGGTCAAATCAAAAGCTTTTAAAACAATCGTTTTTTCAAGCGAAATATTTAGGAGCTGTTTTAAATCTAGGATATTTTGACTGAGTTGATTGGATATAGATATCAAATTCCATAGTTCATTATCTAGCTGAGCTTGAATTTTGAAACGTTCATTTTTGGCAACAACCCCTTCATCTATTTTTTTCATCATCAGCTCAAGATTTTTTTTGCTAATTTGAATTTGTTCTTGGATGACGTTTTGATTTTCTTGAAGATACAAAATATTTGTATACTTCAATACTACATCAATGGTTATATCATTTTTGATTTTTTGTAAAATAGTTTTATTACCCTCAATATCTTGTTTTTGAAGTTTGATATTATTCGCATCATACATTCCATTAAATAAATTCCAGTTCGCATTTATCCCTCCATTATAGGTGTTAAAGTTTTGATTGATATATGTATTGGTAAAAGGGTCAATACCTCGTCCCCAGCTAGAGCTCCCAGTCAAATAGCCGTTGGCAGTAGGTAAAAGCTTGTTATAAGCCGATTTGATTGCAAGTTTGTTAAATTGATCGTTTAGATTTTGGTTTTTAACTTGTAAGTTTTGCTCCAACGCAATATCTACGGCTCTTTTGAGTGTAAATGTATCTTGTCCAAATGATCTTCCTACGCTAAATAGCGCAATAAAAAAAATAAAAATTTTTTTCATATTAATGATTGCTAATAATTTGTCCATCGGCTATTTCTATTTTTCGTTTACAAATATTGGCTACTTCATGTTCGTGTGTTACGATTAGTACCGTTTTTCCTTCTTTATTGATATCTAGGAGCAACTCTATAATTTCTTGACTGGTTTTACTGTCAAGAGCCCCAGTAGGTTCATCTGCAAGGATTAAATCCGCTTGAGTAACTAGGGCTCTGGCTATAGCTACACGTTGCTTTTGTCCGCCCGAAAGTTCATTGGGCAGATGATGCATTCTGTCCTTTAGGCCTACTTTTTCTAACATTTCTTCGGCTCTTTGTCGCATTTCTGATTTAGATTCACCTCTATAATACAAAGGCAATTCAACATTTTCAAGAGCTGTTTTTGTTCCTATGAGATGAAAGGTTTGGAACACAAATCCTATAAATTTATTTCTGTAATGTGCCGCCTCGGTTTCGTTGATATTTTTGATTAAATTTGAATTGAACCAATAATTGCCTGAATCGTAATTGTCCAAAATT
>JBIPMU010000030.1:0-8562 GCA_044377205.1 Chitinophagales bacterium
AAGTTTTTTTTAATAAAATTATGAAATATTATTTTAAATTATTTGTATTTGTTCTTACTTTAATTAGTATGTTCAATGCAAATGCTCAAGTAACTATTAAGGGGAGAACCGTAGACCGGAAAACCGGGCAAACATTACCCTTTTGTACAATCTATTTTGAAGGAAAACGAATTGGAACAAAATCGGATTCCTATGGAAATTTCTCCATTTCTTCTCCTAATAATGAAACTAAGCTATATGCTTCATATCTTGGATACAAAACTGAAGTTGTCAATATTGAGAATAGTATAGAAGGTCTAATTATCCGAATGGTTGAACAAGCCCGAACTACAAAAAGACAAACTATCATTAAAGGTACACGAAAATTAACTAAGGATACGCTGGCTATTCGAATCATTAGAAGCGCTATCCGAAATAAAGATAATAATAAGCCAAGCGCATTCCAATCCATTCAATTTGATAAATATACCAAATTTGAAGTAGATTTAGCAAATATAGATAGCATCCAAGGAGGCAATTTTATTGCCAAACCACTAAAGTATATTCTTGAATATCAAAGTCAAACACCTGATGGAGAAAAATATAGTCCTATTTTGTTTAGAGAAACATTTTCAAAAGAATTTTTAAAAGATGGAAAACGTAAAGTACAAGTTCATGGTGTAAAAGATACCAAAATATTTGATAATGAAAGTATATATTCTCTTTTAAATTATGCTTTTGATAATTATAGTGTATATGACAATCAAATAATTATTGCCAATAAATCATTTACAAGTCCGTTGGCAGATTTAGCATTATTATTTTATAGATATTATGTAGATGACAGTGCAAGAATAGATGGAAAAATGAACTATTATATGTCTTTTGCGCCTGTAAGCAAAGAAGATTTTGGCTTTACGGGAAAATTGACAATAGAGGAAGGCTCTTGGGCCGTAAAGGAAGTTTCTCTTGGCGTAGACAAGCGTGCCAATATCAACTGGGTGAACCACTTAGCGTTGTCTTCTGAATATGAATTACATGAGAATAAATGGCTGCTCAAAAAAGAAGAAAAAGATATTGCATTAAGTATTTCCAAAAGTAAAAAAGCTACTTACAAATTACGTTTTAGACAATCCGAAATCGTCAATAATGTATTAGTAAATCAATATATTAGTGATTCTATGTTTTTTGGAGAGGAGACCGATTATCTTTCCAATTACAAACGAGTAGGAGATTCATTTTTGAGGGCCAATAGGGCAGAAGATCTCACAGATTTTGAAAAAGGAATCTATGAAAGAGCCGATTCATTTAAACGTACCCATCAATACCAAACTTTGAAATATTTCACGAGAGTTGTAACGTCCGCTTTCTTCCCAATTCCACCTATAAATATGGAAGTAGGTCGAGCGTATCAATTTATAAGCTGGAACAAATTTGAAGGTACACGTCTTCGCTTTGGCGCTAGAACCATGTTTGACCAATTCAAAAATATGAATTTATCATTGTATCTGGCTTACGGAACATTGGATCAACAATTCAAATATGGAGGCGAGTTTTTTTATAATTTCCCAAAGAAAAACAGACGTTGGAATCAGTTATATTTTGCCGTAATGCATGATTATCAGAGATTAGGAGAGTCAGAAAATTTGCTCTTTTTTGATAATACCGTACAGTCAATTTTTAGAAAGAAAGATAATCGTATTTCCGATATTATCTTGAAAGACGAAGTGAAATTAATGTGGACAAAAGAATGGCAAAGGGGTTCTCAAACTCAATTAGGTTTCAATAGAACTCGTTTCTATGGAAATGAGACGTATCCTTTTGTTGAGAATTTAAGTGATGGTACTCAGTTAAAAAGAGCGTATATTGGATCTTCTCGTATTACCGCATCATTTAGATATGCACCTAAAGAGCCTGTATTTGAAAATGAATTTCATAGAGTTAGATTGCGTTCGATTAGACCTGTTATTACATTTAGTTCAACTATTGGGCTAAAGGGAATTTGGGATTCAGATTACAGTTTTATGAGATTGAAAACAGAAATGAAACAAGTTGTTCCTTTGTTCATTGGACAATTTAGATATAATGTGCAAGCTGGGGCTACACTTGGAACAGTTCCATATATTGATTTGGAACAGCATGGCGGAAATCAAAGTTATATAAAGGACGAATTTAGATATATGCTCATGAATGAAGGTGAATATACAAGCGATGCCTTTGCTCAAGTATGGTTGCACCATAATTTCAATGGATTTTTCTTAAATAAAATACCATTATTGAAGAAATTGGGCTGGAGAGAGTTTGTTTTTGGAAAAGCATTACGTGGAAGTATTAATCAAAGAAACTTGAATTATATCGAAGTGCCACAGCAAATGAGTGCTCCTGGCGATTTGTATTCCGAAGCAGGTTTTGGAATAAGTAATATATTCAAATTCTTAGAAGTAAATATGGTGTGGCGTTTGACACAATTGGAAAAATCTACATCAAGACCCTTTGGCGTCCTATTTGGATTTAATGTAGATATGTAATCGATATTTTCAAAATGGAATGGCGCTATAGCTATAATGAAACCAATGAAGTAGGCTGTGATGAAGCCGGAAGAGGTTGTTTGGCTGGTCCTGTAGTAGCTGCTGCCATTATATTGCCCTTTGGGTATGAAAATGCTGCTATTCGAGATAGCAAAAAATTATCAGAAAAAAAACGCACGCAATTAGCCATTGATATAAAACGAGATTGCATAGCATATGGCTTTGGAATAGTAACGGCTCAGGAAATTGATGAAATTAATATTCTAAATGCATCCATCTTGGCTATGCATCGAGCCGTAGATAAAATAAAGCGAAAAAAAGATATGTTGTTGATCGATGGAAATCGTTTTAAGCCTTATAAAAAAATCAAGCATTTATGTATTATAAAAGGGGATGATAAGTATCAAAGTATTGCGGCTGCTTCCATATTAGCCAAAACACATAGAGATGAAATAATGGAAGCATATCATGCTATGTTTCCATTATATGATTTAAAGAATAATAAAGGCTATCCAACCAAAAAACACCGCGAAGCATTGCGCAATCATGGCCATGTATCTATTCATAGATTAACATTTCAGCATGTATTACCCTCTAGGCAAATGAAACTTTTTGAAGGAGCAGAATAGAAAATGTTATAGTGAATTATTTGGTTGTTTTGGATAAACCATGATTGGTTGGTGTGATTTGAGTTCTTCTCTATCCATAAAACAATAAGAAATTACAATTACGATATCTCCAGGTTCTACTCTTCGAGCTGCAGGGCCATTTAGACATACAACACCGCTACCGCGCTCTCCTTTGATTACGTATGTTTCAAGTCTTTCTCCATTATTTACATTGACTACTTGTACACGTTCGTTTTCCATGATTTGAGCGGCATCCATCAAATCTTCATCGATAGTGATACTACCAATGTAGTTCAAATCGGCTTGAGTAACGATAGCTCTATGAATTTTGGACTTAAAAACTTGTAATAACATTTGTCTATTTTAAAAATTGGATTGCAAAAGTAAATAATTATTATGAGATTGTGAGAAAAAAACTATAGTTGTAAATCATCATATATTCTGAATCTAAGAAAATTTAACGATTTTATAAAATATTTATCTAGGAAATAGGCGGATTCTAGTTATTTTTGCAGCTTTAAAAAAAATAAAATGAAAAATCAACTTCCCAATATTACAAAGTCTACAGAAATGTATCATAGAGCCAAAAAACTCATGCATCCTATTACCCAAACTTTAGCTAAAGGTCCAGGACAATTTACTTTGGGTGTTTCTCCGGTATATGTGGAGCGTGCCAAAGGTAGTAAAATATGGGATGTGGATGGCAATGAATATTTGGATTATTGTATGGGAATTGGCCCCATATCTTTGGGATATGCTTATGAAAAAGTAGATAATGCTATTCGTGAGCAGTTGGACAAAGGAATTACATTTTCGTTGATGCATAGATTGGAGCTTGAAGTAGCTGAGAAATTACATGAAATTATTCCAAATGCAGAAAGTATTCGTATCAGCAAACAAGGTGCAGATGTATGTAGTGCCGCAGTTCGCATAGCGCGTGCATTTACAAAAAGAAATAAAGTAGCGGTTTGTGGATATCACGGATGGCATGATTGGTATATTGGTACTACTACTAGAGACGCAGGAATTCCTCAGGCAATCAAAGATTTGACGGTTTCGATAAAATATAATGATATTGAGAGTGTAAAAGCTGTAATGACTGATGATTTGGCATGTGTGATATTAGAGCCTATTGTTTTTGAAGCGCCAAAAAATGACTTTTTGAAGGAGCTTCATGCTGTATGTAAAGCTAATGGAACTTTATTGATTTTTGATGAAATGTGGACAGGATTTAGATTGGCATTGGGAGGAGCACAAGAGTATTTTGGTGTAACTCCTGATTTGGCAGTCTATTCAAAAGCATGTGCCAATGGAATGCCCATTGCATTTTTGACAGGAAGAGATGATGTAATGAGTCTTTTTGAAACGGATGTATTTTATTTCACCACTTTTGGTGGCGAAGCATTGTCTTTAGCAGCTACATTGGCTACAATAGAGGAAATGCAGACAAGAAATGTACCACAATATTTAGCTACTCAAGGACAAAAAATCATGGATGGATTCAATGTCTTGCTTGAAAAACATGGGATGCAAGAATATATGAGTATTGGTGGATTTCCATGTCGTTCTATTGTGAATTTTTCTGAAAAAGCGGGTGATGGATTGTTGTTGAAGACGTATTTACAACAAGAAATGATTAAAAGGGGTATTTTATGGAGTAGTTTTCATAATATGTGTTATAGTCATTCGGATGAAGATGTTACTTTTACACTCGAGGTATATGATGATATATTTCCAGAATTCAAACAATTGATTGAATCTAATTCAGTTGCTTCAAAAATACAAGGTCAAGTCTTAGAACCCGTATTTAGAAAACTTAAATTCTAATACATTTAGACTTCTACATTGCTATGAAGATTTTATATAAAATTATTTTATTATTCTTTGGAATATTATTTTCGAGCTCATTTCTGATTGCACAATCCACATCAAAAGAATTAGAAATTGTAAAGTTAGATTCCGATCTTGATGGAATTCCAGACGAATACGATCAATGTCCAAACACTATAGGAGCGATAAATAATTTCGGATGTCCAAAAACATATAATTTGGATGAAATCAAACAAGAAAATATAGGAAAGACAATGCCTGTAGACAATATTAATTTGAGTCAAATTGAAAAAGTATCCATTCCGGGTGTTAGTTGGAAGCTGAGTAAATATGAAATTACAATTGGAGAATATCTAGCATTTTGCAAAAAAGTAAATAAGTATTGGCCAGAATGGCTAGAGAAAGGCAATCCATTTAATATTTATACAGGAACAAATAAGAACTACAAGGAAAAAGGAATCTCGGAATTGATGTTTGATAGACCTATTATGGGGATTTCATGGGAAGATGCCGTAGCTTTTTGCGATTGGGTGGGAGGAAGACTCCCTACAGCAGATGAATGGGACTTCGCAGCATCTGTGAATGAAAATAAAATGTATGCTGGCAGCAATCAATTGGATGAAGTAGCATGGTATTATGCCAATAGTAGATTGATTCCTGAAAGTGTAGGACAAAAAAAACCAACATTATATGGTCTTTATGATATGACGGGAAATGTATGGGAATGGACTAGCAGTGCTTTGGGCAATGAGCGATTGTGCAAGGGAGGTAGTGTGGTGAATGTGTCATGGAAATGTAAAGTTTCCAATTGGGAAAGTAGACATTATAAGCACAAACGATTTGACCTTGGATTTAGAGTGTTATATCCTTAATTTAAAATTAAATTTAAACAAAAAAAAAGAAACAATTATATTTGCACCCTTTTAAAAATTAAATAGAAAATGGCAGTAATATCAAAGATTCAAAAACATTCGTACATATTAGTAGGGCTTATTGCAATAGCATTGATTTCATTCTTATTCATGGATATCAGCGGTAATGCCAGTTTAATTAGTCAAGGTATGAATTATGTGGGCAAAGTTAACGGAGAAAAATTAGGTTATGAAGCATTTGATGATGAATATAAAAATCTTGAAACATCTTATGTCCAAATGAAAGGTGGTCAAGCATTAACAGATGTAGAACAACAAAGTTTGAAAAATCAAATTTGGAATAATTTTGTAAACGAGCAAGTTATAGGAAAAACATTTGAAGATCTAGGAATTTTTGTATCAGCAAAAGAAATGATTGAATTGACAATGGGACAAAATGCAGATGAAAATATAAAAAATGTACCTGCTTTTAAAAATGCTCAAGGACAATTTGATCCTATGCTAGTTGCAAATTATATAAAAAGCTTGAATCAAGATGAACCCAATACTGCTCCCGGTACAAAAAGAAAACAATGGTTAGAATTTGAAAAAGGAATCAAAGAAGGAAGAAAAATGCAAAAATTCAATTCCCTAATTTCTAATGCCATGTATTTGCCATCATGGATGAATGATTTTGAAATGAGCTTATTTGATAAAAAAGTATCTATGAACTATGTATATGTTCCTTTTACTTCTATCAATGACAAAGATGTAAAAATTACAGATGAAGAACTAAAATCTTATTTTGAAAAATTTAAAAATAAATTTTCAAGTCCTCAAGAAATTGTAAGTGTTAATTATGCTGTATTTCCTTTAAAAGCCTCTATACAAGATTCATTGGAATTGATTACAAAATTTATGTCTCGTATAGAAGAAATGAAAACAACTACAAATGATACAAATTTCATGAGAAGTTATGCAGATAAAGGATACGATGCTAATTTTTACAAAAAAGAAGATTTGGCTAAATATTCCAATGCTGAGGCAATTTTAGCTGCTGCACAAAAAACGGTTGTAGGTCCTTTTATTGATAAAGATAATTTTAAAGCCGTAAAAATATTAGCTAAAAGAAATATTTCAGATTCTGTAAAAGTAAGAGAAATAGTTATCTCTTTCCAAGATGCAATGCAAAGTCAAGAAGCCGTAGCCAAAAGAATGAAATTGGTGGATAGTGTATTCAAAGCATTGGATACGTTGAATCAAAATTTTGATCAAGTTGCAGCTGCTTTTTCAGCAGATAAAGGCCAAAGTCCAGCAAGATGGATTTATAAACAACAAAATATGTGGCCTTCAGATATATTCAATGATGGAGGAACCAAGACTTATTTTAAAGCTATTTCTGAAAAAGAAGCTATGGTTAGAATCTTGAAAGTAGAATCTTATCCAGCTTCTATTCCTGCGGTACAATTAGGTGAGATTTCTGCTCCTTTTGCACCATCTTCTGAAACTCAAAATGCGATTTATGCTCAGGCTAATGACTTTAAATCAAAAGTAACCTCACCAAAAAGTTTTGAGAAAAATATAACTAAATATATAGGTGCATATACTAATGCGGCTTATGTAACTCAAAATGATTTTACTATTGGTGGTATAGAAGGAAATGCAAGAGAAGTGATTCGATGGGCTTTTAATAGTGATTATAATGAAGTTTCAAGTTTATTTACTGTTGGCAATTTTTATATAATAGCTAGTAATAATGGAAGTAGAAACAAAGATAAAGTTACTTTTGAAATGGTAAAAGAGGATGTGAAAAAAATGTATATGCAAGAGGCTAAAACAAAACTTATCAAAGAAAAAATGAGTTCATCTAATTCTTTGGAAGAAATTGCTAGCAAATTTGCTACCACAGTAGGCGCAACAGATAGTGCTACTTTCCTTAATTCATCATTTAGTGGTACTGCTGAGCCAGGTATTGTATTGAGTGCTATACAATCAAAATTAAATCAAGTAAGTAAAGGCATCAAAGGATTCAACGGTGTTTTTGCTATAAAACCTACTGCAATATTAAAAACAGATGTAAACCCAAGTGATATGATGAACATCAAAATGTCTATGGAACAATCTTATAAGAATACAAAAGGAATCGTTGAAGGAATGATTGAAAATGCAAAAGTTAGCGACAATAGAGTAAATATATTTTAATTGATTATATTGTTTTTATATGAAAGGTGAGCGTTGAAAGCTCACCTTTTTTTTTACCCATTTTAATAAAAATATTATAATCAAAAATTGTATAATGAATTGTATCCAAAGCAATTTTTTTAAAAAGTATGGTTTATATTCAAATACTACTTTATGATTGTCAGGGCCTATGATTGTGGCCATTAGACCATTAACTTTTTTTATAATTCTGGTATTTTGATTATCAATTTTTAGATGCCAATTGGGATGAAATACTTGAAGCAAATTTAAAGTGTCTATTTTATTTATATGGCATCTAGCTTCAAAATAATTTGGACGCATAGTAATTATTGTTGGAATTTTTTGTATAGAATCCGAAAAATAGAAAACAGGATAATTCATAGTTTCTTTTCGATCAGTAGATTTCTCAAATAGTTCAAAATCTTTTAACTGAAATGGATTGTATCCATTATCTGTTATATTTTTTAGATATATACTCTGGTTCGAAAAACTAGGGTGATATTCTTCTTTATAAGTTATTAAATCAGAAAGTTTTTGATGCCT
>JBIPMU010000062.1:0-6789 GCA_044377205.1 Chitinophagales bacterium
AATTGAAACATCTAGAGCCGTTACTTGACTGTTTTCTAAAAATAATGCTAGGGAAATAGCTATGCATCCACTCCCAGTTCCAATGTCTAAAATATTGAGCGTCTTCGTTTCTTTTTGTTCTGCAAGTATCCAATCTACCAATTCTTCCGTTTCGGGGCGAGGGATGAGTGTATCCTTTGTTACATCAAAGTTATTATTATAAAAAGGTGTGTAGCCCACAATGTAGTCCAGTGGCTCATATTCAGCCAATCGCTTGATTGCATTTTGCCACGAAATAGGATTTTCTTTTTTTAAGAAATTGTATAATCTTTTAAGTTCCGATGGAGTATAAAGATCCTCTAAAGATTTAGAAAAATCATCGAAATGCATTAAGGACGTGTTTGGATGAATTCATTCAATGTTTTAACACTACTGCCCATTTGGAAACTTTCATTTACAAGGTAATATACGTTTTTGTCTATACAATTGTCATACATCATTTTTGCAATTTCTAATTTTGAATTGTCAAATGGGGTTAATTCCATTAATTGTTTGATTTGAATAGCTTTCAAACATCTATTTTTCATTGACGTTTTAATTTGAAGCAATTTATCTTTATCAAAACTCAATTTTTGTGTAGCATCATAAAACATTCTAAACTCTTCATCGTTTAAAATACAATTTATAAGATTAGGCATATTGGGGTTTATATTTCCGCCATTTAAAATAAAATTTCTAAATTCATTTTTGTTATTTTGATTAATCAATAATTGTTGTGCGGTAAAATAATTGTCTACATCAAAGATATTAGGAAACATTCTTTTTAATACATCTAACAAAATTAATTCATCGGTAATTCCAGTAGTCAGTTCCATAGCTTGCGCTGTCGTTACACAACCTTGTAGCGTCAAATCCAAAATGTTCCTTGCTTTTATTCGATTGTCGTTTATACCTTGGTTTAGTATTTTCACTTGATTTATTTGAGCAAAAGTAGCAGGTGTATTACAATTTTTTCGTCCATTATAAATTGGGACCTGTTGATGATTGTGAATATTAAAATTATTATTTGAAGGTGAATAGTGGCCTATTGTCTCATGATATAGTCTAAACGCTTGAGAAAATGAACGAAATGCATCCAATACTTCTACAAAATTTTCTTTGTCTATAATGTTTGTAAATGCAGATTTAAGAAAATCGTATCGATCCCTTTCTGAATATAATGTGCTGGCTATATCTTTTGCTTGTAGGGCACTAAAACAATAATTTCTTGAAGCGTCCATAGCTAATTGGAAACTTTGAAATCCTCTTGTATGGAAAATATTATTTTTAATAGTTATAAAATCTCTTTGGGATATAATGCCATTACAATTATGCTGTCCAAATGCCCAATTAGAGATAAAAAGAGCCAAAAATAGTATTATTCTTTTCATGATCTTAAAATTTTTATTAATGAATAAATGCAATAAATTTGTACTTTTGATGTATAAATAAATTTTGCTTTTAGAATGCAAATATTAAAAAATATTTAAAAATAGCATGAAAAGATTTTTAAAATCATTTGTATATGCCTTTCAAGGACTTGAATATACCATTCGCTCTCAATTTAACTTCAAGGTGCATTTATTGGGATTTCTATTTATGACACTATCTTCTTATTATTTTTCATTTTCAAAAATGGAATTTATTATTTGTTTGATACTAGGATTTTTTGTGTTGATCTTTGAACTTTTAAATACTTCATTAGAAAGTATGGTTGATATGGTTTCGCCTCAATCTCATATCCTTGCCAAAAGAGCCAAAGACTGTGCAGCAGGTGCTGTTTTATTATCTGCAATACTATCTGTAATTGTGTGGACAATAATTATTTATAATAAAATAGTATAAAAATGAAGCTGGATATAGAATTTACATCGAAAGAAATATTCTTTGATTTTTTTAATAAAAATAGAGCTAAAGTTTTTGGAAATTCCAACGAATACAATATTAATTTATTGCTCACGAATGAGGAATTTGAGAAAATGAAACACCATACTGAAATGTATGAGAAACGAAAAGGATATTATCTTTTGGCAAAATATCAGGATGAAATCATAGGTTGGTCTTTTGGCGTGCAGCGCAGTCATGAAGATTTATATATGGTCAACTCTGCTGTTTTTGAATCTTATAGAAGAAAAGGAATTTACACACAAATTTTAGCTGCTGCATTGGATAAATGTAAAGAAATGGGTTTCTTGCATATATATAGCAAGCATCGTTTTCACAATTCTCACATTTTGATTCCAAAATTAAAAATGGGTTTTATTATTTCAGGTATTGAAGTAAGTCCAGCTTTTGGAAGCTTGGTTCAGCTAAGTTATTACACGAATGAAGCGGTAAAAAAAGCATTTTTGAATCGATTGGGATATGAACCTTTGACCGATGAAATGAAAGAAAAACTAGGTTTATAGCCTCTTTCATCCACATGTCATCCACATTTTTATAATTAACTTTTTTTAAGCACGAAGTTTATTTAAAAATCACCATTTTTGTCTATTATTTAATACAATCAACTATGACTTTTATTGTTGTCTTTTATTTATTGTCTGTATTGGGAACCCATATTGGACTGTATCATTTTTTTAAAAAGAATGGAATTCCTGCATGGAAAGCTTTTGTACCATTTCTCAATAAAATAGAATGGATTAAAATGGTAGGCCTAAAACCTTCTTTTTTAGTATGGTTTTTTATACCAGGCGCCAATGTTATTGCTGCAATATCATTGATGTCTGAACTATTAGATGCTCATAGGATCTATGGTTTTAAAGAACACTATGGAGGCATTTTATGCAGCGCATTATATTTTCCGCATTTGTTTATAAAACAAAATCCTATTTATTTCGGTCCCAAAGGAGAGATAGAAGGCGAGCGATTCAAAAAGCCGAAGCCTAATATTTTTAGAGAATGGACAGATACTATTGTATTTGCAGTGTCTGCAGCTATGCTTATCCGAACTTTTTTCTTTGAAAATTATACGATTCCTACTTCTTCATTGGAAGGTACCCTTTTGGTGGGTGATTTTTTGATTGTAGATAAAATTACATATGGTATTAGACTGCCCAATACGCCTCTTTCTTTTCCTTTAGTACACAATACGTTGCCTTTCACTGAAAATAGCGTAAATTCATACGTAGAATGGCTTACAATTCCATATACCCGCCTTCCAAAAATTAGAGAAATAAAACGCAACGACATTGTTGTGTTTAACTATCCCGAGGGCGATACCGTTTTGACCGAATTTCAGAGTAGTCAAATGTACACAGAATTATGCCATAGTTATGGAAGAGATGTTGTGTTAAGCAATCCTTTTCAAACTAGGCCTGTAGATAAAAGAGATAATTATGTGAAACGATGTGTAGCAACACCAGGTGATAAATTAGAAATTAAACAAGGTAGATTGTATATAAATAATGAATTGGCATATCAAGCAAAAAGATTACAAACTACTTTTTTATTACATTTGGATCTTAAAAAAATGGTAAATACCAATGAAATTTATAATGATTTGTTGGATATGGATGTAAATATAGATAAATTTAATTTTTCTCAAATTACATCGGATTCATTTATTGTGCATACTGATTTTGACAAAATCAAACAAATTAGAAATTTTAAATATATGATATCAGCTACGGAAATCATTTATCCTGCACCCGATAATTATAACTTTATGTTCCCGCATGATAAATCAAATTTTCAATGGTCTGTAGATAATTATGGTCCTATTACGATCCCTCAAAAAGGAACAACGGTATCGTTGACCCCACAAAATATTTCAATGTATGAACGAATTATTGGAATATATGAAGGTAATACATTGGAACAACGTGAAGGAAAATTCTATATTAATGGAAAAGAAGCTCGTTCTTATACTTTCAAAATGGATTATTATTTTATGATGGGAGATAATAGGCATAACTCTCAGGATTCTAGAGCTTGGGGATTTGTTCCAGAAGATCATATTGTAGGTCGTCCTTTAATGATATTTATGAGCTGGAATCAATTAAAGAATACCATTAGATGGGATAGATTATTAAATTGGGTACCTTCAAAATTCACCCCAAATAGTACGTTTTAAAGTTTATATTAAATCCATAAAATATGCCTAGAATATTAATCGTAGATGATGAAAGTAGTGTAAGAAATTCGCTAAAAGAAATACTTGAATTTGAAAAATACGAGGTAGACATCGCTGTAGATGGCGAAGATGCTTTAAAAACACTTAAAAATGAAGAGTATGATTTAGTGCTTTGTGATATTAAAATGCCAAAAATTGATGGCATGGAAGTCCTTGAAAAAGCAATGCAACTATATCCGGATATCAAGTTTATTATGATCTCGGGACATGGAAACGTAGATACGGCAATCGAAGCTGTTAAAAAAGGTGCATTTGATTATATCCCAAAACCTCCGGATTTAAATAAGCTTTTAATTACAATCAAAAATGCTTTAGATGTAAAAGAATTGAGTGAAGAAACTAAAATTCTAAAAAGCAAAATTAAACGCGCAAATGATATAATTGGAGAGAGTAATAGTATTCTCAAGATTAAAGAAACTATTCTGAAAGTTGCACCTACAGAAGCAAGAGTTTTAATTACGGGAGAAAATGGAACGGGTAAAGAATTGGTAGCGCAGTGGATTCATCAGAATAGTCATAGAGCTAAAGGCCCATTTATTGAATTAAATTGTGCAGCTATTCCCAGTGAATTGATTGAAAGTGAATTATTTGGACACGAAAAAGGCTCGTTTACGTCTGCCATAAAACAAAGATTAGGAAAATTTGAACAAGCTAATGGAGGAACTCTATTCTTAGATGAGATCGGAGATATGGATTTGTCTGCTCAGGCAAAAGTTTTAAGAGCACTCCAAGAAGGAAAAATTACAAAAGTAGGTGGAGAAAAAGAAATAAAAGTAGATGTTAGAGTTATTGCAGCCACCAATAAAAAGTTGGACAAGGAAATAGCTGCAGGTAATTTTAGAATGGACTTGTACCATAGATTAAGTGTTATTTTGATTCATGTCCCAACTCTTAATGAACGAAAAGATGACATACCTATTTTAGCCGATCGTTTTTGTAGTGAAATTTGTGAAGAATATAATATGCCAAAAAAAGTCATAACGCCAAAAGCATTCAAATTGCTTCAAGAATATGATTGGACGGGAAATATTAGAGAACTGAAAAATATTATAGAACGATTGATTATCTTAAGTTCAGGGAAAATCACAGAAGAAGAAGTAGAACAATTTGCCATGAAACAAGGTACACATACTAATATAAAATATAATGAACTTTTTGATAAATTTATGAAATTTCAAGAGTTTAAGGAATTTATTGAAAAAGAATTTATTGAATATAAATTGAATAAATTCAATTGGAATGTAAGCAAAACTGCTGATGAAATTGATATTCAACGATCGCATTTATACAATAAAATTGAAAAATTTGAATTGAAAAGAGATTAATCTTTTGATTATTTTTTTTTCACCCTTGAAGCTAGATGATGGCTTGAAGAAGCTGTATGCTTATCTAATCCAATTATAGTTACCTTACCTCCATTTGATTCATAATTATTTTGAAATAAATGCACTCCGTCCATTACAGAATGATCTACTAATTTCGAGTTGCTAAAATCTATAGTAACTTTCATATTATCTGGTATCGCATCCAATTTTGATTTAATCCCTAAATAATTTGAGAAGATAGCTGCTTTTTCTATTTCTACCATATATTCATCATCAGTAAATGATACTTTGATAGGAGCTTTAAATAATGCCGAAATAGGAAGACCTTTTGAAATATGAATAATTATTTCTATCAACATACCTGCAAAAATACCTGCCAACAAGTCGAAAACTAATGTAACTATAATTGTTGTTAGAAAAATCAATAATTGTTCTTTTCCTATACGAAACATATGAATAAATTCTTTTGGATGCGCTAGTTTGATTCCAACGCCAATAAGCATAGCTGCTAATGCTGCTTTTGGTATCATTTCTAATACGGGGACCAAAAAAAGCATAAAAATAAGCAAACTTAATCCATGGAAAAAATTTGCCCATCTTGTTTTACCTCCATTAGATACATTTGCAGAACTTCTGGCTACCTCGGATATCATCGGTAAGCCACCAAGAATTCCTGCAACAAGATTTCCCAAACCTAAGGCTATCAAATCTTTATTAAAGCTAGATTTTCTCTTGTAAGGATCTAATAAGTCTACTGCTTTTGCAGTCAATAAAGATTCTAAAGAGCCTATTAATGCAAATAATATTACATATTGTATGAATACACCCATTTTTTGGGTTCCTTCAAAACTTACATTAATATGTATCAATTCAAGAAATGGTTTATCAAATTTAAGCAAAGCACCATTTATATTGTTCAATTCTAAAATCAATCCCAGAGGGATAGCTACTGCCAAAACCATTAATGGGACAGGTATTTTTTTGATCCATTGATGTTTAATTTTTGGAATTCCAAGAACAAGCCCCAAACTTACCAAACCCGTAATAACTATTTTGGAATTTTCTAAAATTTTTTGAAAAGTATCAGGTAAAACGCTCAATAATGCAATAGGTTCTACCAAGGGTTTTCCTTCATGATTGAGTGGATTGACTCCCAATAATATATGTAATTGTTTTGAAATTATGATAATTCCTATTGCGGCTAACATGCCATGAACAGCAGCTAATGGGAAGAAATCGGCTAGTTTTCCCCATTTTAAAATGCCAAAAAATATTTGTAATACAGAAGCTACTACTATAGCACCCAATGTC
>JBIPMU010000031.1:0-8530 GCA_044377205.1 Chitinophagales bacterium
TTTTATTTAGATGAAGGGTTAAGTGTAAAATATGAAGGGATTTCTTCAGAATTTTTAAAATTCACAGAAGTGAATAGTCCTTTTCCTGGTAAAGCAGTGTATGATATATTGGTGCATCCTAGAACGGGAGAAGTCTTTTTTTCTACTGAAATTGGATTGGTTTCTTTTGTTGGTCAAAGTACTGCAGAATACAATGAAAATGCAAGCAATTTATTTGTAACGCCCAATCCTATTCCAAAAGATTATCACGGATTGATTTCGTTGGATGGAATGCCTGAAAATTCCATATTCAAAATTACTGATAATGTGGGAAATTTGATATATCAAGGTAGAACCAATGGCACACGAATTGTATGGGATGGAGTAGATCTGAATGGAAAACGTCCACCTACTGGAGTTTATTTTGTTTTTGCTGCTCAAAATGGCACGCAAAATGGAGCCATTAAACGTATGGGGTCTTTTACTATTATCAATTAGTATATTTGGATCCCATCGTAGGAAATTAAAAATTTATCATAAACTTTCTAAGCCAAATCTTAAAAATATCTAAAAAATTCAAATACCTGGATTCTAGAATAAAAAATACGTTATTTTAGATTTATAATTTATCAAATAAGTAACAAACCCAATTTTTATGAAAAAAAATTATCTATTTTTTTGTATTGGAATTATGAATACAATGTCATTTGCGCAAAGTACTTACATTGGTATAAATACATCACAAAATGCGGGTATATTGTCTACACTAGTCAACCCTGCAGAAATGGCTGGAATGCACCAAAAATTAGACGTCCAGTTATTTTCAATGGATTTTAATGTCAATAACAATTTGATAAGCTTATCTACTCGTAATACGAATAAATTTGACAATCCAAAAGAACTTTTTTTTGGGAATAAAACTAATGGTAAACCTTTTAATGCATTTATTGGTATTGATGTCTTAGGACCTGGTGTAGTTTATGCTATTAATAAAAAAACAACATTTGGTACAATGACTCGCGCTAGAGTTATGTTTACAATAAATGATATTGATTTGAATTTGGGTAAATCAGTATTGAATACAAGTATAACCGATATCGATAATGGTTATAAAATAAATGCAAATCGTCAATCTTTTTCTGCAATTAGTTGGTTTGAAATAGGTGCAAGTGGCGCTACTTCTTTATTAAATAATCAAAGACATTCATTAAAAATTGGAGGTACAATAAAAGCTATTTTCTCAGGCTTTTATGCAAATTCATATTTGAGTCAAGCTAATATGAATCTTAATATCGATTCTGCTAATAAAAAAGCATATTTGACAGGAACGGGAACTTTGGGAATGACTTATACAAATCCTAATATCAACGATATTAAAGGAAATGTAATAGGGACACCATCAGGTTTTGGAGTAGATGCTGGAATTTCATATCAATACAAAAATGTAAAAACAGGAAAATATATCGTAAGAGCCGGTGTGGCATTGAATGATATAGGATTTACTAAGTTTTCTATAGATCAAAAAAATAATAAGGAATATATAGTTACAGCTAATAATGTAGATGTTTCTAAATATATTTCTAGTGATTTTGATAAAGTTCAAAATGAATTGAAAGCCAATGGCATTATTCAAGAACAAAATAAAATAGAAACAGAAATAGAAATGAAACTTCCAATAGCTATTAATATATATACCGATCTGAATCTTTGGAAACCCTTCTTTATTACATTACAAATGCAACAAAGAGCATCCAGTAATGATAATCCTAGAAATCTATTGGCTAATAATTATTTTGCTATAATTCCCAGAGTTGTATCAAATTTTATTGAAATATATACCCCTTTCACATTTACTGAAAATGCGGGGAATATGATTGGTGCTGGTATGAAAGTAGGACCACTTTATTTTGGTTCTAGCTCTTTTATTTCTGCAATTGCTAGCGAATCCAAACAAGTGGACTTTCATTTAGGCATTAAGATAGGATTTGGAAAAAATAATTAATTTTAGAAAAAATGATAATCGAATCCTCAATGAAAATTGCGGTTTTTTTTATCTCTAATAGTTTGTATCTTTGTCAAAAATAAAATGATGAATTTTAAAGAATTTATAGCGCAAGCCATTATAGAAGATACGCAAGATCCACATGGTATAATTCCTATAGGAGATCATAGTGCCAATAGTTGTGTGCCTGCTGATGATATTAAAAAAGCAAAATTAATAGTAAAAGACAATGGAATCCTAGCAGGAGTTGATGTAGCGTTAGAAATTTTCCATCAAATTGACTCTACACTTAAAATTGAGCTTTTTATTAAAGACGGAGCAACTGTGTCAAAAGGGGATATCGCTTTTGTTGTGGAAGGAAATACGCGTTCTATTTTACTTGCAGAAAGAATAGTGCTAAATACGATGCAACGTATGAGCGGAATTGCTACCAAAACGAATGAATTTGTAAAGTTGATTAGTCATACTGCTTGTAAAGTATTAGATACCCGAAAAACTACACCTAATTATCGTTATTTTGAAAAATTAGCGGTAAAAATTGGTGGTGGAACTAATCATCGTTTTGGACTATACGATATGATAATGCTCAAGGATAATCATGTGGACTATTGCGGCGGAATTTCGGAAGCCATCAATAGAGCGTTAGCTTACAAAGAAAAAATGAATATGCAACAAGTGCCTATTGAAGTAGAAACTCGAAATTTAGATGAAGTAAAACAAGTTTTGGAAGCTGGCAATGTTCAACGCATTATGCTAGATAATTTTTCGGTAGAAGATTGCAGTGAAGCGGTAGCTTTTGTAGCCAATCGAATGCCTCTTGAAGCAAGTGGTGGCATTACATTGGAAACTATTAAAGACTATGCCGAAACTGGCGTAGATTTTGTATCCGTAGGAAGTCTTACCTATTCATATAAAAGTATGGATTTGAGTTTGAAAGCTTATTAAGATTATTTAATTTTGTTTGATATCAAAGTATTAAGTTTTTAATAAATTCAATAGCTTTTTGAGTTCTCAAATTACCAGAGCCTTTTATAATTTGATAATTTTTCCCAAAATTGTTCAATTCTTTTTCAAAAAGCTGAATGAGTTCTTGTCTATCATTTGGATTCTCGCGCAAAGGATCTTCCTGCCAAGGCAAATCGATATCGGTCAATAAATATAGAGTAAAGTCCGATTTTTCAATTTCTTCAATAATCCAGTTCGGCACCTCCCATTTTTTATATTCTAACCATATTTTAATGGTTATAAGCTCGGTGTCACAGATAAGAAAAGATTTATCATGATGTAATTTTTGCAACTTTTTCTCAGTTTCTTGTTGGAGCAAGGCTATGTCAAATATGTCTTGATACGTATAATTAATCCCTTTCACTGCCAAATATTCTCGTGCCATTTCAGGAACATAAGGTGCATTGAAATAGCTAGCCAATGCTATCGTTAACTGACTTTTTCCTGTAGACTCAGGCCCCAAAATTGCTATTTTGTTTAGCATTGAAATTTTTAAAAATACTATACCAACAAAAGTAATCTAAAAATTAGAATTGTAATGGCAAATAATTGTGAATTTTCTAAAAATTATAGGTAGAGAAACTTATTGGTTTTGATCTCAACTATTTTGAAAAATTATACTTTAATCTAAATTTAATCTATGTTTCATCAAAATTGAGATATTTTTGCAAGGAATAAATACATATAAATTTTGAGTTATCACAAATATATTGCCAAGACCTTTGCAGGATTAGAACCTGTATTGGAAAAAGAATTACAAGAAATTGGTATAGAAGACTGTACCATTTTGAAACGAAGTGTAGCCTTTGAATGCAGTTTTGACCATTTAATGTTGGCCAATATGAGCCTTCGTACTGCTATTCGTATTTATCGTCCTCTTTTTGAATTTGAAGTGAAAGACGAAGAAGATTTGTATCAAAATATATTGAAATTCAACTGGGAAGAGTGGCTCACGTTAGACAATACCTTTGCTATAGAAAGTATCGTCAACTCGCAGCAGTTTGTTAATTCTCATTTTATTAGCCTCAAATCAAAAGACGCTATTGTAGACCATTTTTATTTCAAATACAAAAAGCGCCCCAATGTAGATATAAAAGAACCGCATTTTAGAATACAAGTTCATATTTCTAGCTTGAATAAATGTACTATTTCGGTAGATACATCAGGCGAGGCATTGTACAAAAGAGGGTATAAAAACCGCCAAACTGAGGCTTCTATCAATGAATGTTTGGCTTCGGGAATGATTTTGATGTCCAATTGGGATCGAAAAAAAGATTTTTATGACCCTATGTGTGGCTCAGGAACTATTTTTATTGAGGCAGCTATGATTGCTAGCAATTATCCTCCCAATCTAAAACGCAAAAAATGGGGATTTTTTCATTTTAAAGAATTTGAAAAAGCTAAATACGAAAAATTGCGAACGATACTAGAAAGTCAAATTAAAATTTCAGAAGTCAATTTTTATGTAAATGATTTGGCGGGAAAATCTTTGGATATTGCCAAAATGAATTATTATGATGCCAATATTGATTTGCCGTACATTTATTTTTCAAAAGAAAATTTCTTTGAACTCCAACCTAAGTCCAAAGAGGGAATAATGATAATCAATCCACCATACAACGAACGTATTGAACTCAATAATGAAGATTTGTGGTATAAAGATTTGGGCGATATTTTCAAAAATTTTTACAAAGGATTTGATATTTGGTTGATTTCTTCCAATAAAAGTGCCCTTCGAAAGATAGGCCTCAAAGACAGCACACGATTCCAACTCATGAATGGCGGACTCAACTGTGAATATTGTCATTACGAAATTTTTTAGATTATGAGCGCACCCATTAGTACTATTTTTTTTGATATGGATGGGGTTTTGATTCACTCTGAGCCTTTTTGGCAGATAGCCGAGGCGGAGGTTTTTCAGCGTGAATTTGGCATTGCACTCAGTTCAAAAGATATCACCAACAGTACAGGTCTCAAAACCACAGAAGTGGTAGCATTGCACGCGCAAACCTACAATTTAGGAAGTCTTTCATTAGAGCATTATGGGCATCTGATAGAAAAAAAAGTGATAGAACAAGTCTTTGAAAAAGGCGAGGCTATGACTGGACTTTATGAATTGGTAGATTTTGTTAAAGAAAAGGAAATGGAACGCTATTTGGTTACCTCTTCCTCGCATTATGTGCTGGAAAATGTCCTTACATTATTAAAACTCGAAGACTTTTTTGAAGCCTGTTTTTCGGCTTATGACGAAGAATGGGGAAAACCCAATCCAGCGGTATACCTTTCGGCAATGTCCTACGCACAAGTACCCAAAGAAACCATTCTGGTAATTGAAGATAGTTTCAATGGCGTAAAAGCCGCACGTGCCGCTGGACTCAATGTATGGTCGCTTCCCGAAACGCACAATAGACAACATCCATTTTTTGCAACGGAATGTGAATTTGTATTCAACAATCATTTAGAAATAAAACAAAAACTTGAAACCTTATATTTAGACTAATACATTAGATATGAACGCTACCATTATCACTATTGGCGATGAACTTTTGATAGGTCAGACCATCGATACTAATTCCGCTTTTATTGCTCGTCAGTTCAATAAAATTGGCGTTTCTATTCGCCAGCGTATGGCTATTGCCGATGATGCTCTAGAAATCGTTCGTTGGTTAGAATTTGGGCTTAAAGAGTCCGATATTATTGTGTTTACAGGCGGTTTGGGACCTACAAAAGATGATATTACCAAAAAAACATTTGCGAAATATTTTGGGGTAGATATGAAGCGAGATGAAGATACATATAATCACGTAAAACATATTTTTGAAAGCCGAAATCGTCCTTTTTTGGAGATAAACGAACAGCAGGCGGACATTCCTGCAAACGGCGAAGTATTATTCAATAATATTGGAACAGCACCTGGTATGTGGTTTGAAATTGATGGAAAAATAGTCATATCTTTGCCTGGAGTCCCCTTCGAAATGGAATTTTTGATGACTGAACGCGTTATCCCTAAGATTTTTGCAAAACAATATGCTACGCCATTATATTATCGCCATATCCAAACGGCGAGTATGGGGGAGAGCTTCCTCGCTACCAAGATAGAAGACATTGAAAACGAACTTCCTGCTACAGTCAAATTAGCCTATCTTCCTTCTATTTTTAGAGTTAATCTTCGATTGAGTGGGCACGAAAATGACAAAACCTTGATAGACAGCTATTTTGAAAAGATAAAGGATACTTTAGCTGATTATATTTATGGATTTACAGAGCAGAGCGTTTTTGAGCATTTGTTTTACAAACTCAAACAAAAAAATGCGACTATCTCTTTTGCCGAGAGCTGTACAGGCGGTTTTTTGGCAAATGCACTTACTGAATTTTCAGGGGCATCCGATATCTTCAAAGGCTCATATATAGTGTATTCCGATGCTTGGAAAGCGCAAATATTGGGTGTAGATTCTCACATAATAGAAAAACACAGTGTTTACAGTCCCGAATGTGTCGCCGATATGCACCGTGCTTTGCTTGAAAAATCTGGTGCCAATTATGCTATAGCTACTAGTGGTATTGTAGAGCCTACTACCCATAGTAATAAAGTAGAAGCCTACATAGCCGTGGGAAACAGAGAACGTGTGCTTATAAAAAAAATAGACCTCATCTACAACCGTTCAAAGAATAAAGAAGCTATAGCTATAAGTGCTTGTTTTTATCTATTGAAAGAGTTCTTTGGTGAATAAAATTATTGATTGATATATGCCAAATAGGAATGTAATTTATTATATCAAAATTTTGTAATTAAAAACACTATTGGAAATTAGAAAAAAAGTTGTATCTTTGCCGACCAAATTTAAAAATGAACCAGACTGAAATTAAATTAATTAGTGGGCGCGCTACCCGAACGTTAGCTGAGGCTATTTCTAAAGAAATGGGCATTGAGCTATGCGATGTAGTTGTAAACCAGTTCAGTGATGGTGAGTTTCAGCCTGTAATTAATGATAGTATTCGTGGAAATCACGTTTTTATTATTCAAAGTACATTTCAGCCTTCGGATAATTTGATGGAGCTTTTGATGCTTATCGATGCGGTAAAAAGAGCTTCGGCAAGGTATATCAGCGTTGTAATGCCCTATTATGGCTATGCAAGACAAGATAGAAAAGACCGTCCGAGAGTGAGTATTACATCAAAATTAGTAGCGGATTTGATTTCTGTAGCAGGTGCGAGTCGTGTGATGACGATGGACTTGCATGCCGAACAAATACAAGGATTTTTTGATATTCCATTGGATCATTTATTTGGTTCTTCGGTGTTTTTGAAATATATACAAAGTCTGAATTTAGACAATATATGTATGGCAGCTCCCGATGTGGGAAGTACAAAACGTACGCGTTTTTATGCACAACAATTCAATTGTGAGATGGTTATTTGCGATAAATATCGTAAGAAAGCCAATGAAATAGCAGAGATGACCTTGATAGGTGATGTAACAGGAAAGGATGTAATCTTGATAGATGATATCATTGATACGGGTAATACCTTGTGCAAAGCAGCACAAATTATAAAAGATAGGGGCGCTAAAAGTGTAAGAGCTTTGTGTACACATCCAGTTTTGTCTGGAAAGGCATATGAAAATATTGAAAATTCAGTATTGGAGGAATTGATAGTAACAGATTCTATTCCTTTAAAACGCGAATCTCATAAAATAAAGGTAATTACAATTGCTAATTTATTTGCCAATGCTATAGAGAATACATTTCAATATAAATCTATTCACTCATTATTTATCAACAATACAATAAAATCATAATTTATAATTAATGGAAACTTTAAAATTAGAAGCTCAAAAGAGAGAGCAAGTAGGTAAAAAAGCATGTAAAGCAACAAGAAGCTCAGATTTAGTTCCTTGTGTTATGTACGGTGGTGGGGATAATATCTCTTTTGCTGTAGATTATAATGCTTTGAAAAAAGGTATCTATACGGACAAATTTGTTGTTTTTGAATTAAATATTTCAGGAACTACAAAAAAAGCTATCGTAAAAGAATTGCAGTTTGATTCTGTAAATGATAGAATGATTCATGTAGATTTTCAAGAATTAGTAGCAGGAAAAAAAGTAAAAACTGAGATTCCTTTGATTACAAAAGGATTTTCTAAAGGACAACAAGCCGGAGGGAAATTAGAAGTGAAACAAAGAAAAATCAAAGTTAAAGCGGATGCGGATAAGATCCCTTCTTCTATCGAAATAGATGTTACGCCATTGGAGCTTGGAAAATCTTTGAGAATTAGAGATATTGTTTGTGAAGGATTTGAAATTTTAAATCCACCGGCAATTCCTATCGTAACTATCTCGATCCCAAGAGCATTGAGAAGTGCGCAGGCAGCTGCTGGAAAATAATATTATTTTTATATAATTTAAGTATAGAAAACTCTTTAAATTCTTATTTAAAGAGTTTTTTTATTTGTATTTGATATGAAATTATCGGCAAGTATTTATTCGTCTAAAGATAGAGATATCTCAGATTTAATTTCTGAATTGTCTTTATATTCTATTGATT
>JBIPMU010000289.1:0-8517 GCA_044377205.1 Chitinophagales bacterium
AACTTCCTTGTTGGAACCTTCCCAATTTTTCTCACCTTCAAAGAAGTATACGATTTTATCACCTATTCCTATTACGGAGTTCATATCGTGGGTATTGATTACGGTAGTAATATTGAATTCTCTTGTAATTTCTTGAATCAATTCGTCAATAACAATGGATGTTTTTGGGTCTAAGCCAGAATTAGGTTCATCGCAAAAAAGATATTTTGGATTTAATACAATAGCACGCGCCAAAGCCACACGCTTCATCATCCCGCCCGATATTTCAGAAGGGAATTTTTTATTAGCGTTGACAAGATTGACACGATCCAAACAAAAGTCTACACGAGCTTTTTTCTCTGCTTGTGTCATATTGGTAAACATGTCCAATGGGAATTTTACATTCTCTTCTATGGTCATGGAATCAAACAATGCGTTTTTTTGAAATAGCATACCCATTTCCTTGCGCAATACCGATTTTTCTTTTTGATTCATAGGGACAATATTTCTATTATCCAATTGAATTACACCTCTTTCGGGAGTAACCAACCCTACAAGGCAATTCATGAAAACGGTTTTCCCAGCGCCACTTTTTCCTATGATCATATTACATTTTCCCGCTTCAAAAATGGTGCTGATGCCTTTGAGTACGCGTTGGTCGCCAAATCTTTTTTCTACATTATCAACTATGATCATCTTTGAAATATTAAAGCATGATAAATGCGATTAAGAAATTGGCAATTACTACTGCTATAGAACTTAAAACTACGGCTTCGGTACTAGCTTTTCCCAGTTCCAAAGCGCCGCCCTTTACATAAAATCCTTTATAGCAAGAAATAGATGTAATTAAAAATGGAAACACAATCGATTTGACAAACATAACAGTAACATAATGAGAGCGAAAATCATCTTGTAAGCCATATATATATTCATCCGTAGTATAAAAGCCTCCCATATCTCCAGCATACATACCTCCAATAGTTCCTAGAATCATAGCCAAAACTACCAAAGAAGGTACAATTAAAATACCTCCTGCAATTTTTGGGCCAATGAGAAATGATGTAGTATTAACGCCCATGATGTCCATGGCGTCTATTTGTTCGGTTATACGCATGGTGCCAAGCTCTGTAGCGATATTTGAACCAATCTTACCCGCAAGTAAAAGTGCGGTAATAGTTGGCGCTAATTCCAAAATCATACTATCACGAACCATGCCTCCCATCCACCACATAGGAATGAGACTAATTTCGATAAGTTTATAGCTAAATTGAACGGCCGTAACGGCACCAATAAAAATGGAGACTATGGCTATAATACCAAATGATCCAACTCCTATATCGTACATTTGTCGTACAGTTTCTCTCCAATACATAGAAATTTTCTCGGGTTTTGAAAAAATAGACAAAAGCATTGATATGTATTTGCCAAAACCTTCTATATAACTGAGAAAAAACATGCTGATTTATTGAGATATATTGAATCTAATTCGTCCAAAAATAAAAAAAGGCAAGTTACTTATATCGCACCGCTACAACCATTTACCCTTGCTATATTCCTATCCTGGGGGAGTCAATAGGAGCTGGTCGTATAAGACTTGCCGAATGCAAAAATATTACATTTTTTATTTATCTATCAATATTTTTTCAATTTTAACTATTTTATCATCAAATCTAAAGCCAATGTAGTATACACCTTTGCTAATGTCTTGTAATGATACATTGTTTTTTTCCGCCTTAAGGTTAGATTTTAGAATAGTTTTACCTTCTAAATTATAGATTTCCATTTCCACAGGAATTGGAGTTTCTATAGTTACCGTTTCTTTTGCTGGATTTGGATACCATTTGATGTCATCCATTGTTGCTATCTGAATACTAATAGGATTATTAGGTTTGTTCTTTACATACACTATCGATACTCCCGTAGCTTTACAGCCAAAAGAAGTTGTAGCTGTCAAAGTATACACAATATTCGAATCGGGCTTAGTGGTCATTGTCTTATTCTTAGAACCTGATATGATATATGTATTTGGTGACCATGTGTATGCATCATTGCCAGTTGCTAGAATTTTAAGACTATCTCCTCTCGTAATTGTAGAGATCTGAGGTGAAATAGAAATTACAGGAAGTGGATTTACAGTTACATTCACTTTGTTTGATCCATTACAACCTAATGCAGAAGTTCCTGTGATGGTATACTCTGAAGAGACTCTTGGGAATAAAAAGAACGTAGAATCATTAGAATTATTAATATTATAAATTGGAGTAATACTGTATGATTTGGCACCTTTTATATTTAATCGAATCGTATCGTTGTTGCAAATTGTATTGTTTACTTTGTTTGAAGTATACGTTACTATGGGTGAGCTAGCAGGTGTTAAGGTTATAGTTTTAGTCCCAATACATCCTGTCAATACACCTGTAACAGTTAGTGTTAAAGGTGTTGTTGAAATAGCATTAACAATATCACTTGTGGGATTATCAACAGCACTCGCTGGTGCCCATGTATATGTACTTGCTCCTGTTGCAGTTAACTTCGTTCTTGTATTTGGGCATACAATAGGATTCCCAGTAATTTGAACATTTGCCGCGGTTGTACCTACAGTTAATTGCTTAGTTGCAGTACTTGAACATATATTTGTTTTCCCAATAACAGTATAGGTAATATCTGCGGTAGGAGTACAAGTTACGGTAGCTGTATTCGTTTGGTTTAAATAAGTACTTGGACTCCATGTAAAACTATCCGCTCCACTTGCAGTCAAATTAATTGTAGCGCCTGTACAAGTTTGGTTAGGGCCAGAAATGCTAACAGAAGGAACAGGAACTATGGAAATTGTAAAAGAATCTTTCATTGGACAAAATGAAGTATCAGTAGTATTGATATAATACTTAGTCGTTGTAGTAGGTTTGAAAGATGCAGAAGTTCCTGATATCGATCGAACATTAGTTGTTGGACTCCAATTAACCATTGTAATATTTCCTGTGTAATCTACCTGAGTACTATCACCAAAACAAATAGATCTTGAAGCGGAACTTGCAAAGGTGAATGTTGGTTTAGTTAATCCAAATACTTTCAAAGTTTTGGTAATAGGGCATAGTGATCCAGATTTTGCAGAAATGGTATATGTAATATTACTTGCAGGGGCTATTTTTACATTTCGCGCTGTATCGCTGCTTAAAAATGAATTGGGAGTCCATTTAAAGCTATCTGCCCCTGATAATACAAATGTTCCGGTATCACCTATACATATTTTTGAATTTCCAGATATGGTCACATTTGGAAAAGGTTTTACCATCACTGTAAAAGTTGAAGTGTCAAAACAATTGCCATTTACATTTGAGATAACAGTATATGTAGTATTCACAGAAGGAGCTACTGTTACATTTTTTCCAGTATCGGCGCTGAGTCCATTTGCAGGAGACCAGTTATAATGGGTTGCTCCAGAAGCTATATATTTCAAGGAATCGTTAGGGCAGATAGTAGTGTCACCAAAATTAAGTGTAAGATTTCCAGAGTTATTAATAGAAATAATATTATTTTTTTTCAAGGAACAATATCCAAAGTTATTCTTTTTTGCATAAAGTTGAATCGAATAATTGCCTGGTGTATTAAATGACACTTGAGGATTAGCAGATTTATTATTAGTACCATTTAAATAAGTTATGGGACCAGGTCCTGTAATGGTCCATATAAATGAATCAGGAGCATTGGTTGTATTATTCGTGAAATTTACGGGTAATCCTGCGCAAGAAGAAGCAGGAACACTAAAATCTACTACGGGATTATTGATGGTCAATAAATCACTTTGCCATGCACCACGTCCATAAGTAGCAGCAGTAATCTTTGAATTGTAGGAGCAAGCCGTATCGTACCAAATATTGAGTTCTCTAACTTCAGAGTTTACGGGTAATCCGGTATTAAATAAGTTCCAAGAAGAAGCACCGTTATCTTTTACATATGCCCCTGCATCAGTTCCAACATAGAGTCTATCATCACTATATTTGTCTAACACTACTGAAAACATTTTTATATTAGGTAATCCTGTAGATATATCTGTCCAATTTGCTCCACCATTGATTGATTTATATACTTTGTTTCCTTGTGTGACAAAAAGTATATTAGAATCTCTATAACTTGTTGCTATTGAAGTAATTGTTCCAGTTCCAGGAGATGTCAATAATGTCCATGAAACAGAAGTTGAATTAGCAGCCAATATATTATCTGATCTTCTTATTGAAGAACCATTTGCTATAAAACATCGATTTGGAGAAACATTTGAAAAATTTATTGCCGTACCACTACTAGATATAGATGTGGATACTTTATCAAAAGCACATAAATTTCCAAAATTTAAATCGGTTGTTCTCCAAGCATTTATGTATAAAGCAATCATAAAATTGGGAACCGTAGGATGGATAGCAAATGGAGTAACCCATGGTCCTGCCTCTGAAATCTTTGCAGTATTTGTGGTAAAATCAAAATTAATACTATAATCCCAACTATTTCCGCCGTCATGAGAATAATTAAAATTTCCATTTTGTGATGTACTTACGAGCATATTACTATCTAATGGACTTATTTTTGGCATCATGCCATCGCCACCGGTCATATTTTTCCATGTGTTTCCTCTTTTTAGTATAGTTCCATTATCTTGCGCACCTGCCAAAATCCTTAAAGGACTTTGCCTTGCAACATCCAAGTGATAAAATTGTCTTATCGCCAAAGTACCATTTATATTTGTGTATGAAGTACCATTATTGGAAGTAAAATCTATACCTCCATCACTTCCAATAAATATTTCTTGAGTGATTGGATGTCTATTAAATATATGAATATCTGCATGAACATAAGCTGTTCCACTTTGTCCCCACCAATGCGCTACACACGACCAATTTGTTCCACCATTTGTAGATCTAAATATATTAATTCCCCCTACTAGAACATAGTTTGCATCTGTAGGACTTGTTTCAATAGCTAAATCATACCATCCTTGGCCTCTTGTCCCACCCGTTAAATCACCGCCAAGTATATTGGTTGTATTGGTAGATTTTGTAAATGAAGTTCCAGAGTTTATAGACTTATAAAAGCCTTCGTATGTATTATTACTTGACTTAGATGTAATTAAATAAACTATGCTTGGATCAGCGGCTGTTACCCCTATTGCAATTCGATTAATAGTTGACGGGGAAGACAATCCTGTTGAATTGCTTAGCCAAGTATTTCCTGCATCATTTGTTCTATAGAAAGTACCTCCACTACATGCATACAAGGTATTTGTATCACCCGGCTTGTATTGTATATCCTTCATGTTTATATTGCTGGATTTTAGAGTCCAATTATTTCCTTTGTTATAAGAAAAATATACCCCACTTGAGGTTGCCGCTACTATAGTGTTTAAATTCAATGGATTTAGCATGAGTTTATTTACGGTTACATTTCCCATACCAGTGTTTGATACTGAAAAAGTAACTCCGCCATCTGTAGATTTATATACTCCTAGTCCTGCAGCATCAGATGCATCTCTATCGCCTGTTCCTATTAGGATTAAAGGGGGATTTGTAGGAGGAATAGAAGGTATAGCTACTATGCCAGATACTCCCAATGTAGGAAGATTATCCGTGCTACTAGTCCATGTTTGACCTTTATTGGTAGACACCCAAAAACCACCTTGGGGTGCTCCTAAGTAAATAGTATTGGTATTTGTTGGGTGAAATCCTATGGCTGTTACTCTGCCAATACCATAGTCCGTTGGGCTACTTTGTGGATTCCCAAAAGGACCTACTTCGGTCCAAGCACCAGAAGTTGATCTTGGATTGATTTTACTCCTCAAAAACTTATTGTATTCCTTGATTACATGATCAGCTGGCGGAAAAGATCCATCAGGATTTATGATTAATGAAGCATGATGCGCCCATCTTTCAAAGACTTTCCATCCGGTTTGTTTCTCTTTTGTTCTATTTTGAAAATACTTATTGTAGGCACTTAGTGTTTGATAAAAGTTTACATTTCTATCTTGCATCATGGTTTGCCATATAGGTATGTTTGCGGTATCTATTTGTGAAAAACTATTTGTAAATACAAGTAGGGCAATAGAAATGCTCAATAAACTTTTCATCATATCTTATAAATTGTGGATATTAAACTACAAAAATATTGAAAATAAAGAAAATAGGTAAGTTTTTTTTAATTTTTTTTAACAAATTTAATCGACAGAATGTTATAAAAATTTATGAAAGATATAATTTCTTGGTTTTTTCAAAGAAATTGTCAAAAATGAAAATCTTATAATTTACTTCTTTATGGCTATCCCCAACTCATCCAATTGTTTTGGATCTACATAAGTAGGTGCATCCATCATCATATCTTTGCCGTTGCTGCTTTTTGGGAAAGCGATGACATCGCGGATAGTATCGCCACTGGTCATCAATAGTACCCAACGATCCAATCCAAATGCACATCCACCATGAGGCGGCGCACCATAGCGGAACGCATTGACCATAAATCCAAATTTGTTTTCAATTTCTTCTTCGGTCATACCTAGGATATTGAATATTTTATCTTGAAGTTGTTTATCATGAATACGAATTGAACCGCTCACGATTTCATTTCCGTTGATTACCATATCGTAGAGTTGCCCACGCACTTTGAGAGGCTCACTTTCTAGGTATTGAATATCCGTTTCGTGTGGCATACAGAATGGGTGATGCATAAAAATAGTCTCTCCGGTCTCTTCATCTAGCTCGAATAGAGGAAAATCTACAACCCAAAGCACGCTATAGTCGCCTTCTTTGATCCAGCCATTATTTTTGGCGAGTTCAAGACGAAGATCGCCAAGCGATTTTCTCACTTTCGAGGCACGCTCGGCACCTAATAGAATTAAATCGCCTTTTTCAGCATCAAATGCTTTAAGAATAATTTCAAGTTGTTCAGGCGTGTAGAACTTATCTACACTCGATTTGATACCTTCTTCATTCCATCGAATCCATACGAGTCCATTGAGCCCTCGGTGTGGTTCTTTGACAAAATCGGTCAATGCATCGATTTGTTTTCGGGTATATCCCGCACAGCCTTTGGCGTTGACTCCTGCTACGATGCCTTTATTTTCGACAACTTGATTGAATACGACAAACTCTGATTTTGGTAAAATATCTTGTATTTCCACAATTTTGCAATCAAAGCGCAAATCGGGTTTGTCGCTACCGTAGTATTTCATCGCATCATGAAAAGTAATGCGCTGAAAATCGGGCAATTCTATGCCTTTGATTTTTTGGAAAACGGTTTTGGTCATACCTTCAAACATATTCAATACATCTTCTTGATGCACAAAACTCATTTCGCAGTCTACTTGCGTGAATTCGGGTTGACGATCGCCACGGAAGTCTTCATCTCTATAACATTTGACTACTTGATAGTATCGATCCATTCCAGACACCATCAATAATTGCTTCAATATCTGAGGCGACTGCGGCAAGGCATAAAAATTGCCTGGATGTAATCGGCTAGGCACTAAGAAGTCGCGCGCGCCTTCGGGTGTAGACTTGATGAAATTAGGTGTTTCTATTTCTATAAAATCTTGGTTGTCTAGATATTCACGGATCACTTTCACCATTTTAGCACGAGTAATCAAACGGTCGCGCATTATAGGACGGCGAATATCGAGGTATCGATGACGAAGACGAATTTCTTCACTGCCGTCTGTATCGTCAATAATAGTAAAAGGAGGTGTTTCACTGATGCTAATTACTTTCAATTCCGCCACTTCTATTTCTATGTCTCCTGTAGGATTATTTTTGTTTTTTGAACTGCGTTCTATCACCGTTCCCGTTACCTGAATCACAAATTCACGGCCTAGTTTGCGCGCTTTTTCGGTCAATTCCGCATTTTTTTCGGTAGAAAAAGCCAATTGTGTAATGCCGTATCGATCTCGTAAATCGACAAAGGTCATGGCTCCAAGGTCTCGGTTCGTTTGAACCCAGCCCGAAAGCGTTACTTGTTTGCCTAAATCTTCGATGCGTAATGCGCCACAATGGTTTGAACGGTACATAATATATGCGTTTTTGTTGTAAAAAAAAGGAGATATGGAAAGTAAAAAACTACAATACATATCTCCATGATACTGCGGAAAGTAAGGGATTCGAACCCTTGAAACCCTTTTGGGGTTTACACGCTTTCCAAGCGTGCTAGATCAACCACTCCTACAACTTTCCTACTTTCTAATTCATAAACCTCATTTTCATTAGAGGGGCAAAAATAAGAAATTTTATTTATATAGGTTCTTGAAATGATTAATGACCCAAAATATAAGCAAAAATAAGCGGTGCTACTATTGTAGCATCACTTTCTACTATAAATTTAGGGGTATTTATATCCAATTTTCCCCATGTAATTTTTTCATTGGGAACGGCTCCAGAGTATGAACCATAGGAGGTTGTAGAATCCGAAATTTGACAGAAATAACTCCAGAAAGGAACATCGTGCCATTCTAAATCTTGATACATCATAGGCACAACACAAATAGGGAAATCCCCAGCAATTCCACCA
>JBIPMU010000032.1:0-8448 GCA_044377205.1 Chitinophagales bacterium
ATCGGCATTCCAAATTGAAAAATCGTAGGCAGTCATAATGCCTTGTGCTTTCAATCTTTTGGCATGCTGGCGCCCTATTCCCCATACATCTTCTACTGGAAGCCATTTGAGCGCTTTGATGCGCGCCACATCATTGTCAATGATAAATACATTTTGGGTTCTTTCGGGAAACTTCTTTGCAATTCTATTGGCTATTTTGGCCAAGGTCTTTGTAGGAGCAAATCCAATACTGATAGGCACTCCTGTAGATTTTCTTACTTTGACAGCCATTTCTTGACCATAGGATTGTAAATCAAATTTTTCAAATCCCGAAAAATCCAAAAAAGCCTCATCGATACTATATATCTCTATACTGGGACAATATGTGCCTAAAAGCTGCATCACACGCATACTAAGATCGCCATATAATGGAAAATTTGCGGAAAAAACATGGACTTGATGTATATCAAATAGTTTTTGGAGCTGAAAAGCAGGAGCTCCCATAGGAATACCTAGGGCCTTAGCTTCATTGGAACGTGCTATAACACAGCCATCATTATTGGATAGCACCACGATAGGTTTGCCATTCAAATCGGGACGAAAAACCCGTTCGCACGATGCATAAAAATTATTACAATCAATCAATGCATACATAATATTAAAAATATTTTATAACATTGATTACAATACCCCAAACTAAAAAATCATTATCTTTTGTGACTTTTATAGGTTTATAATCTGTATTGGCAGGCAATAGCCAAATACAATCTTTCTCTAATTTTATAGTCTTGACCGTAAATTCACCATCAATATAACAAATAGCAATTTTACCATTTTTCGGCTCTAAGCTTTTATCAATGACGAGCAAATCCCCATCATGAATGCCTATATCTTTCATAGAATTGCCTCTAACCTTCCCATAAAAGGTAGCGCTAGGATTTTTAATTAATTCTTTGTTCAAATCAATACTCGCATCCAAAAAATCTTCTGCTGGAGATGGAAATCCTGCAGAAATTCCTTCTTTTACATATGGTAAACTTATGTGAGTTTCCATATTGGCTGAATAAAACGTAATGTTGGGAGACTTGTGAATGGGGGTTAATTTCATATTGAAATCGAATAATTTAAATTAAAACACAAAGATACAAAACTAAATATCTCATGCTTTTTTTAAATTAACATTTTTTAAGAAATTGAAAAGCTATAAAGGCGGAAGTATAGGCCAGAGAGGCCATTAATAAAAAAGAAATAATAGCCCATTTGAACGTATCTGTTTCTTTTTTAATAGCTGCTAGTGTACTCATACACTGCAACGCAAAAGCGTAAAATAATAATAATGAAACTCCGGAAGCCAAATTAAAAACAGGTAATTGAGTCTGTGGATATACTTGTGATTTCATTTTTTCTATCATAGTACGTTCTGTAGCTTCTTCTCCTATATTGTACAACATACCCAGTGTAGATACAAAAACTTCGCGTGCCGCAAAAGATGTAACCAGTGCCACACCTATTTTCCAATCATAACCCAAAGGCTTAATAGCAGGTTCTATTGTTTTACCAATTGACGCGGCAAAGGATGTCTCAATATTTGTTTTTTGTATGGCTTGATTTTGCCATCCAAAAGATGCCAAAAACCATAAAACGATAGAAATAGTAACAATAAATTTTCCCGCTACTTTTACAAAAGCTACGACAGCATTTTTAATATTGATATAAATATTTTTGAATGATGGTAATCGATAAGGAGGTAATTCCATAATAAGAAAACTTTTTTCACTAGTTGAAATATTTTTGTTCAATATCCAACCAAAAAGCATAGCAAAAATAACCCCCAACGCATACAAAGACAATAAGGATAACCCCTGAAATTCGAGAGGAATAACAATAGAAATGAGCAATGTATAAACAGGCAATCGAGCGGAACAGGTCATGAAAGGTATACAAAGAATGGTAATTAATCGCTCTTTGTGTGTAGGAATTGCTTTTGTAGATGCAATAGCTGGAATAGCACATGCATTTCCCGAAAGCAAGGGCAATACACTTTTTCCACTCATTCCAAATTTTCGCATCCAATTATCCAATAAAAAAACGATACGAGCCATATAGCCGCTCTCCTCCAAAAAAGTATTCATTAAGAATAGTAGTGCAATTTGAGGAATAAATATGAGTACACCACTAATTCCAGGTATCACGGCTTCTGAAATAAAGGTGAGCCATGAGCTTTTGGAGTCTAAATTATTGATAAGGTGAGCCATATAGCCAAATCCACTATCTAGCCATGTCATAGGAAATTGTGCAAGGGTAAACAACGTTTGGAACACCAAATATAAAATTAATAGCAAAAATATAAATCCATAATATTTGTGCATGAGGTACTTATCCAATTTTTCGGTAAACCGTTGACGATTAAAGGCTTTTTGAGTTTTTGAAACGGTTAAAGCTATGATCGATTCAATTTTATTATATCGTTCTATGACTTCTATTCTCTTGATATTTTCAACAATTGCATTTGACGGTGTACTTTGAACATATTCATGCCATGATGCATAGTTTAGATTACTCGAACTTAAATAATTTGAAAACAATTGTTTATTTCCAAATATTTTTATTGAAGCATGAAAATCGGATCCAATAATATATTTTTGGAGGGAATCAATCCCTTTTCTTTTCTTGGAATTGCATAAAAAAACAGGGCAACCTAATTCAGACTCCAAAAAAGAAGCATTAACTACTTCACCTTTTGACTCCAATTCATCCACCATATTTAAAACCATTGCAATGGGGAAATTAAAATCGGCCACCTGTGTATAAAGAAGCAAACTGCGATACAGATTGCTAGCATCGGCTACAAAGAGAATTAAATCAGGTTTATTTTGAAGTAACTCATTAATTACAACTTTCTCATCTATAGAATTAGGATATAATGAATAGCATCCGGGTAAGTCAACTAATTCATATTGTTGTTTTTCTAAATAAAACGAGCCTATTTTTCGTTCAGTAGTAACGCCTGGATAATTTGCTATTTTCTGATTCAACCCCGTCAATTGATTGAATAATGAAGATTTTCCCGAGTTGGGATTACCTATCAAAAAAATATTGCGAATATTGCGTTCCATAATTTAATTTAAAATTATTACAAATCACATTTTGTTACAATAATGGATTTAGCCTCTTCTTTTCTCAACATCAAACGGCTATCTGAAACCGAAACACAAATTGGATCTTTTAACAATGTAAATTCTGTAGGAGTAATACTTCGTCCTTTATATATACCCATTTCTACGAGCTTAAGCGTAAACTCATTTTGAATTAAATCGATAACGATTCCCATTTCATTTTTTTCTAATTCACACAATGTCATAGGGAGCAAATATAATGTATTTTAATTTTCTATTTAGAAAAATTCTAAATTACATTTTGAATTTTCTTACTATATTCAATTCATTATCAAAGGAGATTGAAAAACAAGTACATAAAAAATAAAAAAAGTTTTTTCATTTTAAGTTCTTTAATTAAATTTGCAACGACAATTATCATTAGCGTTTTTAAATTATCATAATATGCAATCCATGAATCTATTAGTAATTTTTTTAGTGTCGTTCATTCCATTAATTATTGGTTTTGTGTGGTATAATCCTAAGGTTTTTGGAACTATTTGGATGAATGAGACGGGTATGACCGAGAAAAAAGCAAAAGAAGCTAATCTTTTTATGATATTTGGAATTACATTTTTCATGAGTTTTTTATTTGCTTTAACATTACAATTTTCGGTAGTCCATCAATTTCATATTTTTAGTATTTTGAAAGACGAAGTTGGTTTTGCAGAAAAAACTGGCGATGCTTATGCCGATTTTACCTATTTTATGACAAAGTATAAGCTAAATTTCATTTCCTTTAAACATGGTGCATTTCATGGATTAATTGCTAGTATTTTTACTTACTTACCCATTATTACTATCAATTCATTGTTTGAGAAAAAGAGCATCAAATACATCCTAATAACCTTTGGATATTGGGCATTAAGCTCGATATTGATGGGAGGATTTATTTGTCAATTCACAAAATTTTAAAAATTATACTATGATAGCCAATCGATTATTTGATTTTGTAACAATCCAAGCAGAAGTAAATCCCATAGAAAGAGCACTTTCGTATAAATACGATGGTGTATGGAAGCATTTTAGTTCTAAAGAATTCAAAGAGAATGTAGACATATATTCTAGAGCCTTTATAGCTTTTGGATTGGAGCCTGGAGACAAAATAGCTCTTGTTTCAAACAATAGACCTGAATGGAATTTTTGTGATAATGGTATGATGCAAGTAGGCCTTGTAAACGTCCCCATATATCCTACTAGTAGTAAAAATGACTTTGAATTTATTTTAAATAATTGCGAAGCTAAGCTTATATTTGTTTCTGATGAAGTTATTTTCAAAAAAATACTAGAAATCAAACAAAATATCCCAAGTCTTAAAGAAATTTATTCATTTGATTCCGTTAAGGGATGTAAGCATGTAGACGAATTTTTAGCAATAGCAAAAGATACTGCCATTGAAGCAATTGCGCCAATAAGTCAAAAAATCAAAAGCGATGATTTAGCCACGATTATTTACACATCTGGTACCACAGGCAATCCAAAAGGTGTAATGCTCAATCATAAGAGCATCTTATTTAATGTAAATAACGTAAATGATTTGCCTATACATAAAGGTAGTAGAACCTTAAGTTTCTTGCCTCTTTGTCATATTTTTGAGCGTGTAGTTACGTATGTATATTTTCACAATGCTGTAGAGGTATATTATGCAGAAAGTTTGGAAAAATTAAAAGAAAATATAGCAGAGGTAAAACCGCATTTTTTCAGCTGTGTTCCAAGATTATTAGAAAAAATATATGAAGGACTTATAGCTAAAGGTCAAGAATTTTCGGGGGTTAAAAAAATGCTTTATTATTGGGCTATTGATGTAGCTAGTAAATATAGAGGTAAGAAAGGACTGTCTTTTTACATCGTAGATAAATTAATTTTTAGCAAATGGCGCGAAGCACTGGGTGGAAATATAGATAGTATTGTTACAGGTGCTGCAGCACTTCAACCTAGACTTGGTTATTTTTTTGAAGCTATTGGCATTCGAATTCGAGAAGGATATGGATTGACCGAAACCTCGCCTGTTATCTCATACAATCGTTTTTCAAAAGAAGGTTCTCAGTTTGGAACTGTAGGACGTATTCTCCCTAATACAGAAATTAGATTTGAACACAGAGAAGGCATGCATCCAGACGAGGGAGAAATTCTAGTAAAAGGAGACAATGTGATGATGGGATATTATAATAATGAAGAAGCTAACCAAGCTTCTATCAAAGAAGGTTGGTTCTATACAGGCGACATTGGTAAACTTATAGACGGTACATTCTTAAAAATTACGGATAGAGCTAAAGAATTATTCAAAACAAGTGGTGGAAAATATGTGGCCCCGCAAGTAATTGAAAATAAAGTAAAAGAAAGTAAGTATATTGAACAAATAGCCGTAATTGGAAATGATAGAAAATTTGTTTCCGCATTGATACATCCATCTAAAATTAATTTTGAAAAATGGGCCAGTCTCAAAGGGTTAAATATCGATTTTCTATCCGACGAATGGGTAAACAATGAATGGGTGAATAAAAAAATAGACAAAATCTTAGCAGCATACAACAAAGAATTTAATCATGTAGAACAAATCAAAAAATTCAAATTATTAGCTGAAGAGTGGACTATTGAAGGAGGAGAATTAACACCTACACTTAAAATTAAACGAAAAATTATTGAATCTAAATATTCCGACACAATAGAAACACTTTATTGTTAATAATATATTTCCATATTTACCTATTATAATATAAATTTGCATCTATTATGCATAATAATACTATTCAGGTTATTCTTTTGTTATAGTTATAATAATATTTTGATAATAAAAAAAATTTAAAATGAAAAAAAACATCTTATTAATCACATTATTTTGTTCATTACTTCAGAATTTAAATTCACAAGTAAGTACACTTAAAGAAAACCTTTTCTTTGCTATAGGAAAAACAGAGCTTACAAATGCTCATAAAATGAAATTGGATTCAATAGTTTTAGTAATCAAAGCATCTCAGACTTATAATGTAGATGTAAAAGGGTATACTTGTAATATTGGTTCATTATCATTGAATAAAATTGTGTCCAAATTTAGAGCATTAAATGTATATAATTACCTTGTGGACAAAGGTGTAAACAAAAAAAACATCATGTATGGAGGTTTCTACACTTCTAATCCTATTGGAGATAATACTACAGTAGAAGGGAGAGCAAAAAATAGAAGAACTGAAATTAGCGTGTTGTTCAAATTAATGGATGATGAAACTCCAAATGCTGATGGCACAAAGAATGAATCTAACGCTGCAAATGGATCAAATGAATCTTCAAATAATAGCACAAGCAATTCGAATAAAGCTTTTAGTGGAAAAGTTACTGAATTAGGACCAGAGTTATCAAATGGAAATTTTCAAAATGATGGTAAAAAAATTATAAAATCTACCAACTGTGTAGTAATTGAAGTACCAGAATATTGCTTTTCTACTAGTAGCAAAGAGCCTTTTGAATTTGAATTCAAAGATTATACAAAAAATTATGATATTATTAAAAAGAATATTCAAACTAGAAGTGGGAAAGAAACTTTATTAATGCTTGGCGCTTATTCTCTTAACTTTTCTCAAGGAAATGAAGAAATAACCATGAATACGAACAATCCCGTAAAAGTATTTATCCCTGGAGAATATGACCCTGAAATTCGCTTGTATTCAAATCATAAAAATTGGACTTTAGATACAATCAATTCTTTAAGCTACGATGAAACTAAAAAAGCATATGTAGTTTCTACAAAATTCTTAGGACAAATGTTCGGACTTTTAAAGCCTATGCCTATTACACAAAAAAACGTTTTAGTTAAATTAGTAGGTGTAAAAGCGGATCAAATAAAACCATATGTAATTGTCGATAAATGTTATATTGCTTCTGGAAAACATGTAAAAGGGAAATTATTTTCATTCCCAATACCTAGTGAAAAATCGAGCTTCAGTATGAGAGGATATTATATAGATTATTCTAACAAACAACCTGAGTATTTTTACTTAAGCGAAGATGTAAAATTATTAGAACCAAAATCCACAAAAGCTAAAAATATAGAAAATAAAGACTATATGAGAATTTGCTCACCAGCAAAATTTGAGTTCAAAAAAACACAAATGGATAAAGGAAGCTTATGCGAAACTCCATGCGCACAATAATTATCTAATATTGAGAATATTATAAAAGAGTTGCTTTAGGGCAACTCTTTTTTTTTGCAACCAATTGATAAAAAAACATTAAAATTGTAATTTTAAAACCAAATTATTTGAAACTCAAAAATACTTTCCTAACGAGCATTTTCCTTACAGCATTTTTAGATATGTTGGGTGTTGGTATAATTATTCCTATAATTCCTGCTTTATTTTATACAAAGCACCTCTCCTATTTTTCTGACCTAGGCGATACAAATACTATTCGATGGACTTTTTGTTTATTGATGGCATCTTTTAGTTTTATGCAATTTTTTGGGGCACCCATACTTGGTGCAATGAGTGATAGAATAGGTCGCAAAAAAGTCATACAAATTGCACTCGTTGGAACAGCAGTGGGCTATGCTTTATTTGGAATAGCACTCAACAATCATAGCCTTTTTTTATTATTTTTATCTAGAATTATTCCCGGTTTTTTTGGAGGTAGCTTATCGGTACTTTTTTCATCTATAAGTGACGTAAGTTCTTCCGAGGACAAGCCAAAGAATTTTGCACTTGTTGGAATTGCCTTTGCTTTAGGATTTATTTTCGGCCCATTAATAGGAGGCTTTTTATCAGATAAAAGTATTGTATCTTGGTTTACATTATCTACTCCTTTTATTTTAGCTACATGTTTGGCATTACTAAACTTTATATTTGTACATTTCTTTTTTCAAGAAACCTTAACTGTAAAAAAAGACACTAAAATCTCATTTTTCAAAGGATTTACAAATGTTCACAAAGCTTTTACAAATGTAAACCTTAGAATATTATTCACCATTACATTTCTAAATACTTTGGGATTTTCCTTTTTTACGCAATTTTTTTCGGTATTTATGTATAATAAATTTCATGTATCTCAGAAAACAGTTGGTTTAATTTTTGGATGGGTAGGCATATGTCTAATTTTTTCACAAGGTTTTTTGGTTCGTAAAATTTCAAAAAAGTATCAACCACAAGTTATCATTAATTATACTATGGTTTTAATGGGAACATTTATACTGTGTCTTATTTTTCCAAAAAATATTGAAGGCATCATGATTTGTAATTTTTTGATAGCAATGAGCCAAGGTTTAAATTCACCTAATTTACTCTCTATAGTTTCCAAGCAGGCCTCTCAGGCTGATCAAGGAGAA
>JBIPMU010000033.1:0-8416 GCA_044377205.1 Chitinophagales bacterium
TTTGTAGAAAATCCAAAGGCTAATATTGAAGCACACAAAAGATTTAGGCTAAATAGCCATTTGATATATTTTACAGGAAGAATTTGGCCCATTTATTAACTATTTTATGCAATAATAATGCATAAATGCAAATCTTTTATCTATTTTTTTGAATAAAAAAATGATATAAAAAAAATAACAAACAAAATCTATGAAAATAAAAAAAATATGCTATTGAATTTCAAGCATTTAATCATATCAAATGACAAAAAAATTGTTAATTGTTAAATAAATTGTTTAAAATTGTTTTTTTTTCTTTTCCACGCAAAAAAATAATATAATTTCGCAACGTTAATTACAACAAATTAAAATATCAGCTATGTCCTCCAATTATAAATTTAGAAGTCTTAAAATTTATACCTCTAATGAGTGGCTATACGAAAGTAAAAAGTATAGGCAAGTATTTGATGCTGGAGAAGTTAAACATATATATGTTGAACTTGCTTTTTTCAATAAAAAATTTGATGAGCAAGAATGGAATACCAATATAAACTTAAAAGCATTCTCAATTACAAATACACGTTCAGAATTATGTAATATTCATGTAAACAGGACTATCAAACCCGATGAAAATATTGTATATGTTCGAGAAGGATGGGGACAAGAGACTATTGGTTCTTATTGGAAGGAAGGCGAATATCTTTGGGAGGCCTATATTGATGATGAAATGGTTTCTAGTAGCTATTTTTATGTATATGATGTGGGAGTAGTAACCCCTCAGGAAAATAACTATTTTTTCATATCAGATGCCAATCTTTATGAAGGTCCCGATGTGAATTTACCTATTCACGAACGAAAATATTTAGTAGAATTTGATTATAGAAACACACGATTTGTGTGGGTAGAATGTGAAATTGAAAATTTGCTTCAAAAAGACTGGATGTGCGAACTTCAATTCAATTTTTATAATGATGCGCACCAGCTCAAAGGATCAAGTACTCGCATGGGTCGAGTTACCTCAGCGGGGAATCTTATTATGGAGACAGGCTGGGGAAGCGACAGTAAAGGGACATGGTTTGAAGATGATTTCACAGTTGAAATCCTATTCATGGATACGCTCATAGCTGTAATTCCTTTTAAAATGGGTGAAAACATGATAGAAGGAGAATCCAATTTAATTACAGTTAATTCTGAAATGTTTCATGAATTACCTGCGATTCATAATCCAATCCCAGAAGCTGATATCAAATCATTAGATGAACTTATCAATGAAATGGATAATTTGATAGGGCTGGAAAATGTAAAACAAGAGGTAAAAGACTATGTTCAGTATCTTAATTTCTTATTATTGCGAAAAGAAAAAGGATACGACGACAATTCAAATATCAGCCTGCACTCTGTATTTATGGGAAATCCTGGGACTGGAAAAACTACTGTTGCCCGATTATTGGGAAAAATATTCCATAAAATGGGATTTTTGAGCAAAGGACATATTCACGAAGTAGACAGAGCCGACTTAGTAGCAGAATATATAGGTCAAACGGCTCCAAAAGTAAAAGAGGCTATAGATAATGCACGGGGAGGAATCTTGTTTATTGATGAAGCGTATGCACTTTATCGTTCAGGAGAAGATAGCAAGGATTTTGGGCGTGAAGTAATCGAAATCGTGTTGAAAGAAATGAGTGACGGCAAAGGCGATTTGGCAGTATTTGTGGCTGGATATCCAAAAGAGATGGAGGTATTTATAGATTCTAATCCTGGTCTTAAATCACGTTTCAGTCATTATTATAATTTCAATGACTATACACCACAAGAATTGGATGAAATTGCACATTTGGAATTTAATAAGCATAAACTAAATATTACCAATGAAGGGAAAAATTTACTCTCCAAAAAATTGATAGACGCTTATAGAAGCCGAACTCGATCTTTTGGGAATGCTAGAGAAGTAATTAGAATTGTAAATGAAGCCAAAATGAATATGGGGCTACGTTTGATGAAAAATGAAAATGTTAAAGAATTACCTGCAGAAAAGTTTAGTGAAATCATAGAAGACGATATCCGTGAAGTATTCGAAGACAGCAAAAAGAAAAGACCAAATATTCCTATTGATCAAGATTTACTCAAAGATAGTTTGGCAGAATTAGATGCATTAACTGGATTGTCCAATGTAAAAAAAGAAATCAATGATCTTATAAAATTGGTAAGATACTACCAAGAAGAAGGAAAAGATGTTTTAAACAAGTTCTCACTTCATTCGGTATTTACAGGAAATCCAGGAACTGGGAAAACTACCGTTGCAAGAATTGTAGCTAAAATTTTCAAGGCCCTAGGAATACTTGAACGAGGGGATATTGTTGAATGCGATAGAGAAAAATTGGTAGGAGCATTTGTAGGACAAACGGCCATCAAAACCAATGAAATGATAGACAAAGCAAAAGGTGGCGTGCTATTTATAGACGAAGCTTATGCATTATCATCAGGTAGTCCGGGCGATTTTGGACACGAGGCTATCGATACCGTTTTGAAACGTATGGAAGATATGCGTGGCGAATTGATTGTAATTGTAGCAGGCTATACCGATAGGATGCAAACATTCTTAGAAAGTAATCCGGGGCTGCGTTCTCGTTTTGATAGAAAATTTGAATTTGAAGACTATTCAGGCGAAGAATTGATGAAAATTTTTGGCGAAATGCTCAAAAATGAAGAACTCACTATGGACAAAAAATGTACTGAGTTTATGGAGCCTTATTTCAAAGAATTGGTGCGTCAAAAATCTAAATATTTTGGGAATGCACGTGCTGTCCGTAAGATAATGGAGACTGCGGTGAAGAATCAGCATTTGAGATTGGCTGAAATGGCCCTTGAAAAACGTACAGACAAAATGCGAAAAACATTGACCTTAGAAGATGTAAAACATTTTGACCCTACAAAAGATGAATTTTTGGAAAGTGGAAAGGGCGTTAGAATAGGTTTTTAAACATAAAATTAAAGCAATGAATATACAAATGGTTGACACCAAGACACAGTTCTTGGCAATTAAAGAAGAAATTTACCATGGATTTGAAGAAGTATTTGAATCTGCTGCATACATTAATGGGAAACAAGTAAAAGAATTTGCCCAAAACTTGAAAGATTTCACTGGTGCAAAATATGCCATTCCTTGTGCCAATGGTACCGATGCTATCCAAATTGCTTTAATGGCATTGGGTCTTCAACCAGGCGATGAAGTTATCGTACCTACTTGGACGTATGTAGCTACAGCAGAAGTCATTGCTTTGCTGCATTTAAAACCTATTTTTGTGGATGCTTGTCCCAAATCATTCAATATTGATGTGACCAAAATTGAAGCGAGCATTACGCCAAAAACAAAGGCGATAGTTCCTGTACATTTATATGGGCAAATGTGTGATATGGAGGCAATTATGAATATTGCTACAAAACATAATTTGTATGTAGTAGAAGATACCGCACAAGCTATTGGCTCAATGTATACTTTTTCTGATAGAACTCAAAAAATGGCGGGTACGATTGGACATATTGGAACGACTTCGTTTTATCCCTCCAAAAATTTGGGTGCTTATGGCGATGGCGGTGCAATTTTTACAAATGACGACCATTTGGCCAAACAATTAGATGCTATCTGCAATCACGGACAACTCAATGAAAAATATTATCACGATATTGTAGGATGTAATAGCCGTTTGGATACATTGCAAGCTGTAATATTAAATGCTAAAATCAAACGACTAAAAAGCTATGAAGAAGCTCGAGTTCAAGTAGCTAATGTTTATGATTCAGCATTTGAACATCAGCAAGGATTAATTACCCCATTTCGATCATCTAATTCTACTCACGTATTTCACCAATATACTTTGCGTGTGATCGATGGCAAAAGAGATGCGCTAAAACACTTTTTACAAGAAAAAGGCATTCCTTCTATGATTTATTATCCATTGCCTTTACATTTCCAAAAAGCGTATAGCCAAAATTTAAAACCAGGAATGGATTTATCCGTTTCCGAATTATTAGCAAAAGAAGTTTTGTCTTTGCCTATACATACTGAAATGAACGAAGTGCAGTTAAAATTCATTACTGAAACTGTATTATCTTTTTTTAAATAAAAAATTATGTCAAAAAACTATTTTGTACACGAATCTTCTTATGTAGACGAGCCTTGTGAAATTGGAGAAGGAACCAAGATTTGGCATTTTAGCCATATTATGTCTAATTCTAAAATGGGTGAACGATGCAATATTGGACAAAATGTAGTGATAAGCCCCGATGTAATATTGGGAAATAATGTAAAAATTCAAAACAATGTCTCTATTTATACCGGAGTAATCTGCGAAGATGATGTTTTTCTAGGCCCTTCGTGTGTATTTACCAATGTAATCAATCCACGAAGTGCGGTAAATAGAAAAGAAGAATACGCCAAAACTCTTATAAAAAAAGGCGCTTCGATAGGTGCTAATGCTACGATTGTATGTGGCGTTACGTTAGGAAAATACTGTTTTGTAGGTGCTGGAAGTGTGGTGACAAAAGACGTACCTCCTTTCGCCTTGGTTGTAGGAAATCCTGCTGTTCACAAGGGATGGTATAGCGAAAAAGGATTTAGACTTCAATTTGACGAAAGTGGCACGGCACAATGCGAGAGTGGCGATGTTTATGAGCTTAAATCGGGCGAAGTATCCAAAAAAGCATAATTTAAAATGTCTACGCCAAACGTTTCAATACAAATTCCCTGCTTTCAAGCGGAAAAATTTATTGAAAAAACAATTTCTACGGCATTGGCACAAACTTATTCCAATCTCCAAATTACGGTTTTGGATGATGCTTCTAAAGACAATACTTTTACAATTTGCAATCAATTTAAAGCATCTCATTTAAAAATTTATCGAAACGAAACCAATTTAGGAAGAGTCCAAAATTATCAAAAAGCATTTGAATTATCGAAAAACAGCGATTGGTTTGCAAATCTTGATGGCGATGATTTTTATATAAATAATCAATGGATAGGAGAAGCCATAGATGCTATCCAATTATCCAAATCCAAAGATATTTTGCTCTATCAAGGGTCCATGAACAAAATAGAACAATTAATCCCAAAAAGTATTGAACAAATTGATTCGTTTCATTACGTAGTTTCGGGATATGATTATATTCAGCACTGTATAAAGGAATACGCTTTTTTTCATTTAGCCTGTCTTTTTAATACTCATATAGCTAAAACAATCTCGCCTTACATAGACGAAAATTTATATACTGATTTTTTTACAGCCATGCGAATTGCTGCAAAAGGAAATGTCATTATTTCAAATAAAAATATCGGCATTTGGAATCAGCATATTCAAAATGAATCCGCAAAGCGATTTGAATCCGAAGAACAAAAAAAAATACAAAATTCTTTTTATCAATTATTTGAATATTTAGAAGAGAATTTTGATGGAAATCAAATCAATTTGATAATAAAAACATACGAAAATCGCATGGAAAAAGAACGCGTAATTAGAGAATTTCATCGCTCATCTACTATTTCCTTTCTTTTATTTATGTTAAATAATCATAAGTTAATTGCAAAATACGGAAAATGGATTATAAAGAGATTCATTTACATTAAAATTTAATTATCTTTGCATTACAAATTGATAAAAAAATTAATAAAATGAAAAAACAACTTTTAGGATTATTTATAGCTACACTATTTATATCTACATTCACTTCTTGTGGATATAATGAAATGGTAAACAAAGGCGAAGCCGTAAAAAAACAATGGGCAAACGTAGAAAGTTCGTATCAAAGGAGATCCGATTTGATTGGAAATTTGGTAAACACAGTAAAAGGCGAAGCTAACTTTGAGCAAAAAACGCTTGTAGACATTGCCAATGCAAGAGCCAATGCTACAAAAATGACGATTGACCCTTCAAAAGCTACTCCTGAACAATTAATGCAGTATCAAGAAGCTCAAGGACAGTTTGGACAAGCTATTGGAAGATTATTAAGTATATCCGAAAACTATCCAAATCTAAAGGCAAATAGCGCTTTTCAAGATTTAAGAATTCAATTGGAAGGTACTGAAAATAGAATCAATACTGAAAGAAATAGATATAACGAAATGGTAGGCGACTACAATTCTTTTATCAAATCTATTCCTCAATCATTCTTTGCGGGAAGTTTTGGATTTACAGAAAAACCTTATTTTCAAAGCGACAAAGAAGCAGCAAAAGCGCCAAAAGTTCAATTTTAATAACCAGAACGCATGGCCAAGTTTCTAACAAAGGAAGAGAAAAAAGCACTTGTAACCTGTATTTCGGAGACAGAAATGTTGACCGAAGGCGAAATTAAAGTTCATTTAGAAGAAAAATGTATTGGAGCAGTAAATCTTCGTGCTTTTGAAATTTTTCAAAGGTTAGAATTGTATAAGACAAAAAATAGGATTGGAGTTCTAATTTATGTTGCTGTAAAAGATCAAAAAATTGCTATCATTGGAGATGAAGGGATTCACAAGGTTGTTCCAGATAATTTTTGGGATTCTACATTAGACGGGATTATATCTTATTTAAAAAAGGGGGATAACTTAAGCGCTTTGGAATATGGCATCAAAGAAGTAGGCAGAAAATTACAAGAATTTTTTCCAAGTACCGATGATAATAAAAATGAATTGAGCAACGAATTAAGTATAGCAGATGACTTTGAGAATTAAGAATTATCTTTTTTTACTTTTGAGTATTTGCAGCTATGTGAATGCAATGGCACAGCCTATTCCCGAAAAACCAAATCCCGCTCGATTTGTCAATGATTTTGCAAAACTCTATTCAGCAGATGAAAACATTCAATTAGAGCAAATGCTCAAGGCCTATTTTGATAGTACTTCTACGCAAATAGTAGTAGTAACCTCGCCAAGCTTGGAAGGATATGAAATATCACAAGTAGCTACCGAAATTGGAGAAAAATGGGGCGTGGGACAAAAAGACAATGATAATGGATTGATTATATTGATAGCACCACAAGAGCGCAAGGTAAATATTAGTACAGGGTATGGCATGCAAGAAAAATTACCCGACTTGCTGTGCAATAAGATTATCAAAACCTATATGAAGCCTGAGTTCAAGCAAAGAAATTACTTCAATGGAACGACGCTAGGACTCGAAGCCATATTTCAGATTATGAATGGCACCTATGAAAATCATTTAGATAAGGATACACAAGAAATTTCTTCTAAAACAATTATAATGCTTTTCATTATTTTTGCAGTATTTTTATACGTCATTTCCAAATTTGGCCAAAAATATGGCAGTGAAACTATTTCAGGAGGTGGCTATAGAAGGAATAGACATGATGACTTCTTTGGCGGACTTGGTGGCGGATTAGGAGGAGGATTCTTTGGGGGTGGATTTGGAAGTGGAGGCGGAAGCTCATCAGGCGGAGGATTCGATTTCGGAGGCGGAAGTTTTGGTGGAGGCGGAAGCAGTGGAAGTTGGTAAAAAATTATAATTATAGGGGGCATTAGCTCAGTTGGCTAGAGCGCTACACTGGCAGTGTAGAGGTCAACGGTTCGAATCCGTTATGCTCCACAAAAATTTAACTATGGGTTCTTTTGTCCCAATTGAAATTATATCAATAGCTACGAGCTTTTCCAATAGAAATGGCTACAGTGTGGTTATGAAAGAGATTGGTGGCAATAAAAGATTACAGATGATAGTAGGTGTAGCTGAGGCTCAATCTATAGTTGTCTCTATGGAGAAAATAATAACGTCTCGTCCGATGACACATCATTTTCTTGAGAATATAATTTCAGAATATAGTATTTCATTAAAAAATATTCTTATTCATAAATATGAAGAAGGCGTTTATTTTGCAAATGCAATATTTGACGATGGATTTGGAAATGTAAAAGCCATTGATTGTAGACCTAGCGATGCTATTTGTATTGCATTACGCATGGATAAACCGATTCTAGTGGAAGACAGTTTATTTGAATTGTCAAATGAAAAACCTGTGATAAATTCTTCTTATAATTCATCTCCTAAAGGATATGAAAACTTATCCATTACCCAGCTTCAATTATTATTAACAAAGGCCCTAGAATCTGAAGATTTTGAAACGGCCAGTTTAATTCAAGAAGAAATAAAAAAAAGGTAACGATTTCTTTATAAGTGATATTGAAAATGCTAATTATTTGTATATTTTTAAAAATGAAATAAAAAGCTTTTATCTCATAGTTTGTTTTGTTATTTTCTAGCTAATTTTACTCCACCTTCTGGAATCTTTTTTAATCCGTTCAAGTAAAAATTTTAGGTATTTGTATTTTTCCAGCTGAAGCATAGGATCTTCATGAACAATTTCTTGAGAAATACGCTGTGCTAATGATAAAATATCGCCGTCTTCAGCTATACTAGCAAGTTTTAATTGTATATCTCCACTCTGTCTAGTTCCT
>JBIPMU010000034.1:0-8279 GCA_044377205.1 Chitinophagales bacterium
AAATAGGTTTTTTTTAAGTTACGTTTAAAAAAAATAGATAATGAATCTTGATATCGATTTAACTCTTTGTATAATAATATTTTAGATTGAAAATAAACTATATTAATTAAGTGTTAAATACCATGCCATCCTTGTAATCCTCCTGTATGGATAGCTATAATAGACTCTTCTTTTTTTAAAAATCCTTTTTTAAAATCCTCAATGATACCCCATATCATTTTTCCGGTATAAATAGGATCTAGTTTAACTCCTGTTTCCTTTTCAAATTCAAATAAAAAATCGATGTACTTTTTATTATGTTTTGCATACCCACCCATTGTGTAGTCAAATGTATATTCAATATCATATTCTTGAAATATAGGAATTAAGCTTAAATCATTCACCGCTGCATAGGCTCTAACTTTTGTTTTTGTATACTTTTTAATTCCCAATGCTGTTCCTCCAGTTCCAAAAGGGGTGCAAATAAAGTCACTTTCATGCATCGATTCTATAAGATTTTTAAATCCTATATTCGAAAATTCATTGGTTCCTCCTTCTTGTACAAAAAAACTATTAGGATGTTTTTTATATAAAATTTCTAATATTCCATCAAGATTTTCTTTAATTTCTTGTTTTGGAAAAAAATAAATTGGAATATTTTTAGTATGTAATTTTTCTAAGGTATAGCCAAATGTTTTTGGACGATGCCCTTTTACAATTGCTACTACATCAATTCCATACACTTCTGGAATAAAAGAAGCAGCGTGCAAATGATTGGAATAGTTGCCACCAATAGTTATGATCGTCTTTATATTATTTTTTTTGGCTTGTTCTATATTGCCATATAATTTTCTAATTTTATTACCACTAATACCATCTTCCCATATATTATCCATATAAATATAAAAAGAATTTGCTTCTATATTGAAATGTGATAAATTAATTTTTTTAAGAAAATTTGGGTTAAAATTTAGCATCAATAAATTTTTAGCAAACTTACATTATTATATTTTTATAGATTTGCAAAATTTTAAATTCAAAATTATTGAAAAAATATGGCTAAATATTTATTGATTGTAGAGTCACCTGCCAAAGCAAAAACCATAACAAAATATTTAGGAGAGGATTATATTGTTGCTTCGAGCTATGGACATATATGTGATTTGCCCAAAAATAATAAGGCTATTGATATTGCCAATAATTTTGAGGTGTCTTATGAAGTTTCTAAAGAAAAGGAAAAGGTAGTTGCAGAATTGAAGAAATTGAAAAAATCGGTACAGGAAGTGTATCTAGCAACGGATGAAGACCGAGAGGGAGAAGCCATCAGCTGGCATTTGTGCAATGTATTAGGGTTGAGTGAGAAAACGACTAAACGTGTAACTTATACTGAAATTACTGAAAAAGCCATTAAAAAAGCAGTTGCCAATCCTCGTCACATTGATATGGATTTGGTCAATGCACAACAAGCTCGAAGAGTTTTAGATCGTTTGGTAGGATTTGGTATATCTCCAATTTTGTGGCGAAAAGTAAAGCCAAATTTGAGTGCAGGTAGAGTTCAAAGTGTTGCGGTTAGAATTTTAGTTGATAGAGAACGTGAAATATTAAATTTTCAAAGTCAAACGTATTTCAAACTTCAAGCGCTTTTCGATTCGAAAGATATTAATGGCAAAGAAGCCACTATAAAAGCAGAATATAATAAAGATTTTACCAATTTTGAAGATGCGAATACACAAGTAAAAAGTTTTGTAGGAGCTACATACAAAATTGCAAATATTGAAAAAAGACCAGGAAAGAAATCTCCTGCAGCTCCATTTACTACATCTACATTGCAGCAAGAGGCTTCTAAAAAATTATACTTTAGTGTTTCTAAAACCATGGTTGTAGCACAGCGATTATATGAAGCTGGGCATATTACATATATGAGAACGGATTCTGTGAATTTGAGCGAAACGGCATTGCAAGAAAGTAAAAAAGCTATTTTTGATTTTTACGGGGCTGATTTTTATGCTCAACCAAGAATCTATCAAAGCAAAACTGCCAATGCGCAAGAAGCGCACGAGGCCATAAGACCTACTGATTTTACAAAAACAAGTATTTCTGGAGATAGCGATGAACAAAAATTGTATGATTTGATATGGAAGCGTGCTATTGCTTCACAAATGACCGATGCAAAGACTGAAAATACAACCGTTTCAATAGATAATGATAAAAATAAAATAACGTTAACGGCACGTCAAGAAGTTGTTTTGTTCGAAGGTTTTTTGAAAGCATATGTAATAGAAAGTGATGAAGAAGATGAAGAAGGTGGTGGTAGTGCTCTTTTACCTCCTATGAATATTGGAGAAGTTTTACCATTAAATATATTGAATGCTACTGAAAAATTCTCAAAACATCCACCACGATATAATGAAGCTTCGTTGGTTAAAAAATTAGAAGAATTAGGTATAGGAAGACCTTCTACCTATGCACCTACTATTTCTACTATCCAAAATAGAGATTATGTAATCAAAGATTCTAGAGATGGCAAAAAAATAGGATATCGTATGATTTCATTGAAACATGATAAGATAACTACCATAGAATCAAAAATGATAGTAGGAGCCGAGAAAAATAAATTATTTCCTACAGATATAGGCATGTTGGTTACAGATTTTCTTACTCAATATTTTGATAAAGTAGTAGATTTTAAATTTACGGCTAAAATTGAGGAAGAATTTGATAAAATTTCTCATGGAAAATTGGAATGGACCAATATGTTAAAGACTTTCTATGATCCATTTCAACTTGAAGTAGAAAAAACAATAGAAACTGCCGAAAGAGTTTCAGGTGAGCGTTTATTGGGAAATCATCCCGATACAGGTGAAGTTGTATTGGTGCGAATGGGACGTTTTGGTCCTATGGCCCAAATTGGCTTGACTGAAGAAGGCGATGGTGCTAAAAAGCCACGATATGCAAAATTGAAACGAGAGCAAAATATTGAAACACTTTCCTTAGAAGATGCATTGGATTTATTCAAATTACCTAGAGTTTTAGGTCAATTTGAAGATAAAGAGGTGAAAGTAAATATTGGCCGTTTTGGTCCATATATTCAGCACAATAGTGGATTTATTTCTTTGAAAAAAGAGGATGATCCATACACTATTGATCTAGATTTAGCCACTCAGCGAATAGAAGAGAAGCGAACGGCAGATGCAAATAAGATTATCAAAGATTTTTCAGATCATGGATTCCAAATTTTGAATGGAAGATGGGGGCCATATATCAAAATGGGAAGTGACAATTATAAAATCCCAAAAACAGAAAATGCTGAAACCCTTTCTTTAGATAAATGCATTGAATTGATTGATAATCAAAAAGATGCACCAAAGAAAAAAGGCAAATTTACTAGAAGAAAATAGGAATATATTATAGATGTAAGATTTGAAATATTAGATTGTAGTCTTTAAGTAGTAATTAGAAGCATCCCAATTCTTTGAACTCAATAGCCTGTAGCTTTAGCCAGAAAAGTTAAATATTTATTCCAAAAAAATTATCGTACAAAATCTACAATTTATTATCTAATATCTCTTGATATATATCCAAAACTTGTTTTTTTGTTTCATCTAAATCATTATTAATAATTTCAAAATCAGCCAAAGGTCGTTTTTGTTCATCGGAGTATTGATTGGACATGCGAGCACTTATCTGTATATCAGAGATTGAATCTCTTTTTTTGATACGTTCTATTTTTGTTTGATTTGGTGCAGTTACCAATATCGTTTTATCAAAAAGAAATTGATTGTTATTCTCAAATATCAAAGCCGCCTCATAAAAAATGATTTTTTCAGGATTCTCCTTACAAAAAGCATCAAAATCTAGCCAAACAGCTGGATGCACAATTTGATTGAGGCGTTGAAGCAAATATTTGTTTTTGAATACAATAGAAGCTATCCAAGCCGAATTATATTGATTGTTTTGATACGATTTTTCTCCTAATAAGTTAATGATACTTTGTCGAATGGTAAGGTTGTTTTCTATCAACTCTTTTGCTCTTTTATCTGCAAAATAGGGAATACCACCAAGTTCTACAAATAAATTGAGGACCATACTTTTGCCGCTTCCAATGCCGCCAGTTATACCTATTTTGATACTCATAGTTTTTATATTTTTCCTCGTTTTCCCAAATCAATTAATTCAAAATTTTGAAGTTTTCCATTGTCCAAAGTAAATGAAAGTGCTGTCTTCATTATATGAAAGCCCTCTCTGCCACAAGCACCGGGATTGATACTCCACAAATTGTACTTTTTATCTTCTTGAACTTTTAAGATATGTGAATGTCCGCATACAAATAGGTTTGGATTGTGATGAGGCATCAAATCTCTAACGCGTGAAGCATACCTTCCTGGATAACCACCTATGTGCGTTATCCATATTTTGAAGCCTTCCAAATGAAAAATTTTATCCTCGGGAAATTGAATTCGTATTTCACTTCCATCAATATTTCCATATACGCCACGCAAAATCTTTTTGAAAGATTGAAGCCATGATATAACTTCAATTGAACCCCAATCACCTGCATGCCATATTTCATCAGCTGAGGCTATATAAGGGTCTAATTTTTTTTCACAAAAACTATGCGTATCAGAAAGGAGAATGATTTTTTTCAATTTTATAGAAATTTTTAGAAAAAAGCGTCGAATATATGATGGATTTTGTGTGTATTATCTTTATATAAATTTATTGCAATAATTTCAAAAAAATGCTCTTCATTTAAGTTGTATTGTTCTTTATATTTAATGGCACCTTCTGTCAAAAAACGTTCCTTTTTTTTAGTAACCATTTCTTCAGGATATCCTAATCCTTGAAGTGTTTTTACCTCTACAAATATGAGTTGATTTTTTTTATTTCTACAAATAAAGTCAAATTCATATGGCGTAATTATGTAATTCTTATGCAAAAGAGCATATTGGTTTGAGTTCAAATATGCTTTGGCTATTTCTTCCCCCTTTTTACCAATTTCGTTATGCGAGGCCATTTTGTCAAAATTATTGTATATTTGCGAGCGCTAAATTAATAAATTATGTCGAAAACAATGAGAGAATTGGTTTTGGATTTTCCAAATCAATTAAAGATAGCATTTGAAATAGCAGAAAAAGCCAAGCTAAATCCAAAAAATGGTATAAAAAATGTTTTGATTTCTGGGCTTGGAGGCAGTGGTATTGGAGCTACCATTATCAATAATTTTTCAATAGATAGTGCTAAAAAACCTATCATAATAAATAAAGGTTATTTTCTGCCAAAATTTGTAAATCAAAATACATTGGTTATTTGTTGTTCATATAGTGGCAATACAGAAGAAACCATTAACGTACTTCACAAAGCATATGAATTAGGATCTCCCATTGTGTGTATCAGTAGTGGAGGTAAGATGATTGATTTTTGCAAAAAAAATGTAATAGATTATATTCAAATAGAAGGTGGAATGCCTCCTAGAAGCTGCTTAGGATATTCTATGGTTCAGCTAGCTTATGTTTTGGGATATTATAAGATTATTCCACAAAAAATATATAAAGAAATATTTAAATCGATTGGATTGCTTGAAAAAGTACAACCAAAATTGGATAAAATTACAAAAGAACTTGCTAAAAAAATCTATGATAAATTACCTATTATATACAGTGAAGAAAATTTTGAAGGTGTAGCAGTTCGTTATCGTCAGCAGATAAATGAAAATTCAAAAATGCTATGTTCACATCATGTAATTCCAGAAATGAATCATAATGAAATGGTAGGCTGGAGAGATTATAATGATAAATTGGCCGTGTTGTTTTTAAATAATGCCAATGATTATGAGCGAAATCAAGAACGCAAATTCTTGAACGAAGAGGTTATTAAAAAATATACACCGCACATCTTCAATATCGATTCAAAAGGAAAAAATAGGGTAGAGCAAAGTTTTTATCAAATTCATTTTGCGGATTTGTTGAGCTGTCATTTAGCTGAAGTAAGAGGCTTTGATGCTTCTGAGATAGATGTTATCAACTCATTGAAAGGTGCCTTAGATAAAAAACCAATTATTTAATTAATCAAAATAAAGATAGAGAATGAAGGAAATGGGCTTTTTTGACCATATAGAAGAATTACGTTGGCATGTAGTGCGAGTCTGTATTTTCACTATTTTACTTACTATTATCATTTTTATTTTTAGTAATTTTGTATTCAATCAAATTCTTTTTGGACCTCTAAGTCCCGAATTTTGGAGTTATAAGTTTTTTTGTAAACTGTCCAATGATTTTTGTTTTGATACCTTGGATATAAAATTAATCAATACTGAAATTGCAGGTCAATTCTATCTTCATATCAAGACTGCATTTACATTAGGAATTATGGGTTCAGCCCCATATTTTTTTTGGGAAATTTGGCGATTTATTAGTCCTGCATTGAAGGATAGCGAAAAAAAATACGCTCAAACTCTTTTGAGTTTTGGTTTCTTATTATTTTTTGTTGGAATTGCATTTGGATATTTTTTGATTTTTCCAATATCATTTTTGTTCATGACCCAATATAAAGTTAGCGATACAATTACCAATATGCCTAATATTGCTAATTATTTTGAAAATTTAAGTACAACCGTAATGTGGAGTGGAATTATGTTTGAATTACCTGTTTTGATGTATTTTATGGCAAAGGTTGGTATAGTTTCATCTTCTTTTTTATCTACATATAGAAGACATCTTTATGTCGTTATTTTGATTGTTGCAGGTGCTATTACACCTTCACCCGATGTTGTCAGTCAGCTCATGGTAGCTATGCCATTGGTATTGCTTTATGAGTTAAGTATTGGAGTTGTTGCACGTGTAGAAAAAACAAATGAAAAAGAAATTTCCCTTTAATTATCTTTTTGAATATAAATATTTGAGCAAAGTATTCATAAGTATATAATATGTATGAGGCATATAGCTTTACAAATTTGATTTTTAATATATCTTAATAAAAAAAAATAGAGAAAGATATATTAACATTTTTTTGCTAATTTCAGTATATTTGCAGACCAAAAATAAAATATAAACGATATGAATTTTAGTTATACCGAGCAACAAACTATGATCAGAGACTCTGTAAGAGAATTTGCTAAAAAAGAAGTGTTGCCATATTATAGAACATGGGACGAAAGCCAAGAATTTCCTAGACATATTTTTGAAAAATTAGGCGAAATGGGTCTGATGGGAATGTTAATTCCAGAAGAATATGGAGGCGCAGGGATGTCTTATGACGAGTATATCATTGCTATTGAAGAATTGGCAAAAGTATGTGGATCTATAGGATTGAGCTATGCTGCTCATAATTCATTGTGTTCTATGCACTTATTTTCATTCGGTAATGAAGACCAACGAAGAAAATATACTCCAAAATTAGCAAGTGGTGAATTTATTGGTGCATGGGCTTTGACTGAACCCAATACAGGTTCAGATGCAATGCGTATGATGTGTACTGCCAAAAAAGAAGGAAACGAATGGGTAATCAATGGCCAAAAAACTTTCATCACGCATGGAAAAACAGGTGATGTAGTGGTAGTAATAGCTCGTACAGGAGAATTGCTAGATAGTAGAGGAATGACTACGTTTATAGTAGAAAGAGGAAATCCAGGTTTGAAAGCGGGCAAAAAAGAAGATAAATTAGGGATGCGTGCTTCCGAAACAGCTGAAGTTATCTTTGAAAATTGTAGAGTAAGCGAAGATGCAGTATTAGGAAAAGAAGGAGATGGATTTATCCAGGCTATGAAGATATTGGATGGTGGTAGAATTTCAATTGCGGCCTTGAGCTTGGGTATAGCTAAAGGTGCTTTTGAAGCGGCCGTAAAATATAGCAAAGAGCGTGAACAGTTTGGTCGTCCCATTGCGGATAAGCAAGCTATCGCTTTTAAATTGGCTGATATGGCTACACAAATAGAAGCTGCCGAATTGCTTATCTATCAATCAGCTTATTTGAAAAATAATGGCAAAAAAGTAACTAAAGAATCGGCTATAGCTAAATACTATGCTAGTGAAATTGCATGTAAGGTAGCTAATGAAGCGGTGCAGATTTTTGGAGGATATGGATATATAAAAGAATTCCCTGTAGAGAAGCATTATAGAGATGCTAAATTGTGTACAATAGGAGAGGGTACTTCCGAAATTCAGAAATTAGTGATTTCAAGAGAAATATTAAACGAAAAATAAAAAAAGCACTATATTTGCAGTCGCTAAAAAAAGGAGGTATATGTTTTTATGTTAATTATTGATACAAGAGATTCTGATTCTATAGAAAAGGCACTCAAAAAA
>JBIPMU010000035.1:0-8175 GCA_044377205.1 Chitinophagales bacterium
TTCCAAATTTGAATAAAATTGAGGTAGAATTAAAAGGTGCTGAATTAGCATTGGAAATAAAAGGCAAAGAAGATAAAAAAATTGTGGTAGCAAATGAAAGCCAAATTAATGGTAATTTACAAGAATATGGACCACAGCCATTGAATGATAATGCAATTATATACTCCGCTATTGTAAGTGATACTGCTTTAAATATTACAAAGTCTAAATCTGAAGGGAAAGATTATACTTCAAAATTATTATTTTCTAGTTTTAATGAAGAATTGAAACAATGGTCTAAGCCACAGTTGCTCCCAGCAGAAATTAACGTCCCAGATGTTTTTATTGGAAATTCTTATCGTGATAAATCGGGGAATTTAATTTATTATACGCAATGTTTGGAAGGAAAAAAATTAGTAATGAACTGCATGATTTACTTAGCGGAAAAAGTAAATGGAAAATGGCAAACTGAAGAATTAAGCTTAATTAATAGTAAAGGAACAACAAATACACATCCAGCAATTTATGATGATGGAAAGAATAAGTATTTAATTTTCTCTAGTGATAGACCCGGTGGCAAGGGAGGTATGGATATATATTATGCAGCATTGGATGCAAAAGGTAGACCTTCAAAAGAAATCATGGCTCTAAAAGAAATAAATACTTTCGGAGATGATATTACGCCATATTATGATGGTAAAGCGAAAACATTATATTTCTCCTCTGATGGGTACCCAAATCTAGGAGGAATGGATATAAATAAAGTGCAAGGAATTATTGGAAAATGGGATAAAGTAGTAAATCTTAAGTATCCAATCAACTCTTCATTGGATGATATTTATTTAAAAATGAGAGAAGATGGAGAAGGTTTTTTTGTATCGAATAGACAAGGCTCCAAGTCTCCAAGAGGTGCTACATGTTGTGATGATATATGGAGCGTGAAGAAAGTAGAGTATGATATTTGGATAAGAGGAATTTATGCTAGTGCAAAAGATCCTGAGAAAAAACCATTAAATGGCGTAAGTGCTATTATGATAGAAGATAGCTCCAAAAAATTGATGATGAATAAAACAACTGCTAATGATGAATATTTTTATGTGAAATTATCTCCGGGTAAAAAATATAAAATAAATGGCGTTTTGGATGGTTATTATCCAGGAATAGATGAGTTTTCTACTCCTAAAGAAGTCTTCAAAAATGATACAATTTATAAAGTTTTCTTATTAGAACCTATTGAAAAGAAACGTTATGTAGTAGAAAATATTTATTATGCATTTGATAAATCAGTAGTTCGTCCAGAGTATTATTCAATTATGGATAGTGTATTGTCATTGTTGACTCTTTATCCAAATACTTTCTTGAAAATAGATGGTCATACAGATTCAAGAGGAACAAATGTATATAACCAATCTCTCTCAGAAAGAAGATGTAGAGCTGCAGCAGAATATATGTTGTTGAAAGGCTTAGCACCTGAGAGAATTATTATGAGAGGGTACAGCGAAGATGTGCCTATAGCGCCAAATGAAACTCCTAGTAATGAGGATGATCCTGCTGGTAGAGCTAAGAATAGAAGAGTAGAATTTAAATTACTAGCACCAAATGGAAAAGATCCTAAATTGGAAATTGACTATAGAGTGAATACCCCTTTTGGAATAGATTAAGAATTGTACTAAATTATTATTAAAAAAGCATCCTGATATCAGGATACTTTTTTAATAGATTAAATTTATAAACGTATTCTATTTGCCAATAAGCCATTCTATAGCATTTTTTACTAATATTTTTTGTTCTTTTTCTTTGTTGAATTTCATAGAACGAACCAATTCTCCTGGAGATAATTCACCTAAAGGAAATGGATAATCAGATCCAACTACAATTTTATCTTCACCAAATAATTGAATATTATAATCCATAGCCAAAGGACTATGAACTAAGCTATCTATCCAAAAATGCCCACAATAGTCAGAAGGCTTCTTATTATTGTCAATAGCACATAAATCAGGGCGCATTTCAAAACCATGGTCTATTCTCCCCAATGTAAAAGGAAAAGATCCTCCCCCATGTGCAAAGGCAAATCGTAGTTTTGGAAATTTTTCAAATATACCACCAAAAATAAGGCTAGATATAGCTCTTGAACTTTCTGCAGGCATACCTACTAGCCAGGGAAGCCAATATTTACTCATACTTTTTTGTCCCATCATATTCCATGGATGTACAAAAATACATGCATTGAGTTCTTGTGCTGCTTCCCAAAATGCGTTGAATTGAGGTTCGCTCAAATTTAAATCATTTATATTAGTTCCAATTTCAATTCCTTTTAGTCCTAGTACCTTTATACATCTTTCTAATTCTTTGATTGCCATGTCGGTATCTTGCATAGGTAATGACCCAAGTCCTATAAAGTTATCGGGGTAACGTTGGCAAATTTCGGATATATGATCATTTAAAAATTGATTAATCATCAATGAATCTGCAGTATGAATATGATAATTGAACATTACAGGAATGGTACTCAATACTTGTACATTACTTTTGAAGCCAATCATTTCTTTCATTCTTTCTTCTGGGCTCCAGCAATTGCTCATGATTTCTCTAAAAAAAATATCATCTATCATCATTCGAGCACATCCTACCTTATGATGTTCAAGCGATACAAATCCACCATAACCAAATTTTTTGCTCCAATCAGGCATTTTTTCTGGTAAGATATGTGTATGAATATCAATACAATCAGTTTGATGAATAGCATGGGATAGGCACATGGATCGAAATGTTTTATATCAAAATTTAAAAGTCAAAGATAGGTCAAAATATGAGAATCTTAGCTATAAATTCATCGCTTTTTCTATTTCTTTTTTCAATAGCGTTCCTTCAATTATCATAGAACGATGCGAAAAAGTAGGGAAAATTGAAAATTTAATTCCTTTTTCTATATATTTTTGAATATAATTATCTAAAAAATCTTTCAATGAAATTTTAGTCGCATGGTATTTTGACCAATTATCTGTTGCAAATTGTTTAGCAAAAACTTCATTGGGCCATAAAGGAAAATAAAAATGGTTGTGATTATCGCCTTGGACAGCCCAGCCTTCATCATATAGTGCAACAACCTCCTTGTTTTCGATTACTTTTTGTATGAAATATTCAAATCTTTTTAGATTAGGTTGAGTTAAAGCCCATACCTCTTCTTCTTTACTTATTTTATTAGACATATGCTTAGTTTCCTTTGAATTCAGCTTTGCGTTTTTCAGCAAAAGCGGCCACGCCTTCTTTAAAATCTTCTGTATCAAAACACTCTGCAAATAAATTTACTTCTGTTGTAAATCCTACAGGTCCGTCTTTGAAATAAGAATTCACACTTTGTATTATATTTCCTAATGCTATTGGAGCTTTTGTATTGATTTTTTCAAGAATTTCTTTTGATTTATTTATCAATTCTTCAATAGGGACAACATAATTTACTAAATTTAATCGCAATGCTTCATCGGCCTTGATATTATCGGCAGTCAATAACAATTCTAATGCTTTTGTTTTTCCTATTAATTGAATCAATCTTTGAGTGCCTCCATATCCCGGAATTAATCCTAAATTAACTTCAGGTTGACCAAAAACCGCATTTTGACTAGCAACACGAAGATGACAAGCCATAGCTAATTCACATCCACCACCTAATGCAAAGCCATTAATTGCTGCTAATATCGGTTTTGGACATGATTCAATTCTATTCAAGACATTATGCCCATCTCTAGATAATTTTTTAGCTTTATTGCTGTCAAAACTTGAAAATTCTGAAATGTCAGCACCTGCTGCAAATGCTTTTATACCTTTACCTGTAATTATTACAGATTTAATCTCATTGTTATCATATATTTCATCTAATGCTTCATCCATTTCAGTAAAAAATTGAATATTAAGGGCATTATATTTTTCTTCTCTATCAATAGTTATAGTCAAAATTCCATTGTTTAATTCTTTTATTAAAATTTTACTCATGTGATTTAATTTATAAGTTTAAATATTTTATATTTTTTTAGTTTTTTTTAAGGTTTAAATTTTCTTCGTAGTCATTTTGGATCCAATTATATATCTCTATTTGACTTCTTATAGGTTCAATATCTTCTCGTTTCATATGATTGCTCATTTCAAAGTCATGATATCTTGATTTTTGATTGTCTTTTAGTTGAAGATTAAGATAGTTTAAAATCTTTTTTTGTATTAATTTATCTACAATAGGTACGCCTACTTCTATACGATAATCAATATTTCGGGGCATTAAATCCGCCGAACTAATGTATAGTTTTTCTTTTGGATTATTTTTGAAATAGTAAACTCTTGCATGTTCTAAAAATTTATCAATAATACTAATAGCTTCTATGTTCTCACTAATACCAGGTAGATTTGGAATTAGGCAGCAAATACCTCTTATTATTAGTTTTATTTGTACCCCAATTTGGCTTGCCTCGTATAGCTTATCTATAATTTGGTCATCTACCAAGCTATTCATTTTGAATAAAATCAGCCCATTATTTCCTTCTTTATGCGCTTTTATTTCATTTTCAATGCCATGAAGAATAATACTTCGAGTGCTAAAAGGGGATACCATTAATTTTTTAAATGATTGTGGTCTTTGAGTTTCCAAGAATTTAAAAACATTAGCTACATCTTTAGCTATTTCAGGTTGAGAGGTAAATAGTGAAATGTCGCTATAAATATTAGCAGTCACTTCATTATAATTTCCTGTGGAAATATTACAGAAATATTTAGTTTTATTGTTTTGTTTTTTTGTTATATATACTATCTTTGAATGTACTTTTAGGTTGGGATTTCCATATAATACCTTGATGCCTTCTTCTTCCATTTGTTTAGCCCAATAAATATTATTTTCTTCATCAAATCGAGCAGTAACTTCCATAACTACCGTAACTTTTTTTCCATTTTTTATGGCATTTATTAGAATATTTGCTATTTGTGATTTTTTTGAAAGCCTGTAAAGACTCATTTTAATTTCGTTCACATGAGGGTCAATACTAGCCTCACGCAAGAAATTTAATAAATAATCAAATGAATTAAACGGATAAAAAAGTAATACATCTTTTTTTGAAATTGTATTAAAAATTGTTTTTTCCATTTCCATTTTAAAATTGGGAATAGGTGTGTTTTTATCATATAAAAGATGTTTCATCCCAAAATCTGGAAATTTTGTAAAATCTTTAAAATTATGATATTTCCCACTTAAGACCACATTTCGCTTAGAGATCTGAGATCGCTTGAGAATATAATGTAGCAGATCTGAAGGAATACGTTTATCTGCAATAAAACGAACAGGTTTTCCTTTTTTACGAAGCTTGAGACTTTTTGACAGCTTATCAACTATAGAATTAGAAATATCATTATCAATTTCTAGTTCAGCATCTCGTGTGACTTTAATAGTAAACGCTTCAAAGATATCCATTTCAAATACTTTGAATATTTCGGGTAAATTGACTCTAATGATATCGTCAAGAAGCATTACATATTTTTTAGATGAATCCTTACAAGGCACTTCTATAAAGCGCGAGTAATATTCTGTAGGAATTTCAATTAAGGAAAATTGAGATTTATAGGTTTCTTCTTGCGACATTTTGATAGCCAAATAAATGGATTTATCTTTTATGGCGGGAAATTTTGTTGAATCTTTTAAAATCAATGGTGTAATACCCTGTCGAATATTAGATTTAAAAAACTGTTTAACCCATTGTAATTGATCCGCCTTAAGGTTGGTTTCATTTAAGAAAAAAACACCATTTGTGGCCAAATCTTTTTTTATTTGTGAAAAGGCTCTTGCAAAATAGTATTCATCCTTTTTTAAAGTTTTATAAATTTCATTTAATACTTCTTCTGGATTAAAATTTAAGGATTTCGCAAGATTTTTTCCTAATAATTTGTTTAATGTTCCCACACGAACTCTAAAAAATTCATCTAAATTATTGGAATATATCCCTAAAAAGCGAAGGCGCTCCAACACAGGCACCGAAGTATCTAGTGCTTCTTGAAGTACTCGTTTATTAAAGGACAGCCAACTGATTTCTCTATTATGTTTAGGAAACATATTTTTGTTTTTTAATTTTATTAAGTAAATTATGCAAAACTAACTTAAATTTTGATTAGAAGTAAAGCATCTATTATTATATTATAGTTAATATTTTAACTATAGATTACCCGTTCGTCCTCCATCCACAGGTAAGTTAATACCTGTGATATAACTCGCTTCTTTTGATGCCAAAAATGCAACAGCATTTGCAATCTCTTCAGGTTGTCCAAAACGTTTCATTGGAATTTCTGCTACCATTTCTTCTTCTATTTCTTTATACTCTTTTTTAAGTTTTGATGATTTTGTTTCAATAATTGAAGACAATCGTCCCGTAGCAGTAGCTCCCGGCAATACATTATTTACTGTAATCTGAAAAGGAGCTAACTCATTTGCCAAAGTTTTAGCCCAATTGGCTACAGCGGCTCGTATAGTATTAGACACACCTAGATTGGGTAAAGGTTGTTTTACAGAAGTGGAAATAATATTGATAATTCTTCCATATTTATGGGCCTTCATACCATCTAAAAGTAATGTTACAAGGGTATGATTTGCTATTAAATGATTATTGAATGCACTGATGAACTCTTCATTTTTTGCGGAGTGGATAGGGCCTGCTGGAGGACCACCTGTATTATTAATGAGAATTAAATAGGGATTGCTTTTACTTGCAATCAGTGCTTTTATTTTAATTGAAAAATCTTCAATATTAGCTACGTCAGCTGAAATATAATCATGTTTTTGTTGATCATTTATTACAGGAAGTTGCTCTAATGCAATTTTCAAATCATTTTCATTTCTTGAAAGTAAGGTAATATTTCCTCCTTTTTCTGCTAATTTTTTTGCACTTGCAAATCCAATTCCTTTGCTTCCTCCACACACCAAAACGTTTATATTTTTTATATCCTGAGTCATCTTTTTTGTCGTAAAATTACATATAATATGATAAAAAAGTGTCTATTTTTTTATATAAGCTTTATTTTTTGTTCATAATCAAATGATAGAAACACGTTTTTTAATATTATTTTTGCTATGTAATTTAATTCTGAAATCTAAATTAAATCATTGTGCTACTAAACTTATTTAAAAAAAATCAAAACGAGGTGATGCATCAAGACGATCAATATGATGATGTTCTTATTGCGCCTCCAGTAGAGGAAAATAAATTTCAAACATATAATTATCAAACGACTACAGTCATAGAAGATGAGGTTCTAGATCAAGAAGATTACAATTTAGGAGATTTAGATATTTTGTTTGCAAAAAAATTTATTGAGAAAAAAGGTAAATTTGTTTTTTGTGAAAATAAAGAAGATTTATTTGGTAAGCTTCAGATGTTGCTTAAGAAAATAAATAAAACCAAAGTTTTTGTATGGGAACAAGAATTAGTAGATTATTTGAAATCCAATAATCTATTTACCGATGGTATCATATGTGAGCGCAATGGAGAAGAATCTAATATTGCAATCAGTAAATGTGAAGTTTTAATAGCCAAAGAGGGAAGTATCATGCTTAACCCAATGCAAAATAGTCCTCGTTCATTAAATATATTCCCATCTCATCAAATTTTGTTTGCTACATTGGATCAATTAGCCCCTAATGTAGAGAAGTCAATTGAAAAATTTGTAGCAAATCATAACGATAGTCATCCTTTTGTAATCCAATTAGATGCCGAGCCAAAAAGACTTCGTAATATTAATGGTAAATTTGTAATAAACTCAGAAGGACCAAAAGAAATCTTCTTATTTTTATGTGAAACATTATAGTTTTGCACCAGAATAAATTTAATTTCTATGTCTCGAATACTGTTTTTGTCTGATTTTCATTTGGGAATCCCGGACGAAGTTTCTAGCCGTATTCGAGAAAAAAAAATCTGTAATTTTTTAGATCAAGAATTTGAGCACACTGATGAACTTTTTTTAGTTGGCGATATTTTTGATTTTTGGTTTGAGTACAAAAAAACCATACCGAAAGGATTTAATAGAATCTTAGGGAAAATAGCACATTGGACAGATTCAGGAAAAAAAGTACATTTATTTACAGGCAATCACGATATGTGGATATTTGATTTTTTTACAAAAGAATTGGGAGTAATAATCTATCGTCAACCCAAGATTTTTGAATGGGAT
>JBIPMU010000036.1:0-8166 GCA_044377205.1 Chitinophagales bacterium
AATAAAAATTGAAATATGGACAGCTATAAATGTAAAATTGATATAATTTTAATTTGATACGTATTTTTTGTGTTTAAATTTAAATTAATATCCTATTTTTGTGGTATTTTTTAAAATAGTTATCATTAAATAGACATTATGCAAATTGAGAAATTGATTGCTTCTTTATTACAAAAACATGGAAATGTTTTTATCCCTGGTCTTGGCGAATTAGCAGTAAATAAAGAAAATACAAAACTTGAAGGAACTCAAATGATGCCTGGTAATACATCACTTTTGCTCAATCCTTTTTCTGATAATCACAATGGTTTATTTTTGCATGCGTTTTCAAAAGAAATTGATTGTACTGTAGAAGAAGCCCCAACCAAGTTATCAAATGCAATCAATGAAATACAATTGAATTTAAATGCAGGAAAATCAATATTAATTCCTGGGTATGGATTTCTAACTAAAAATGGAGAATCAATTGAATTTAAGCAAGAAAAAGACTATCTTCTACCAAATGACTTTTTTGGGTTACATGTATTAGAAGTTCAAAATTCAAATAAGAATATAGATTTATATAATTTTGTTTCTATACCAGTAGAAACAAAATTTGATTTAAATAAAAATATAATTGAAAATATAGAAGAGGAAATTATTGAAGAAAAACTAATTGAGAATTCTAATACTATTGAAGAGCCCATAACTATTATAGAATCAGATCCTATCAAATCCATTTTTGAAGACGAGCAGGATGAAGAAATTAATTCAGTTAATGATATACAGCCGATTCCACAAATCGAAAGTCATCTTAATAGAATTGAAAGTGAATATGTAGCATCACCTAGACATTCAAATACTTCTGATACAACTTCAAAATTGAAATGGGGAACCGTAGCAGGTTTGATAGCCTTATTCTTGATGTTATCATTTATTTCAGCATGGGTTTATGCTACATTTAAATGCAATAAAATGCTTGGATTGAGTCCAATATGGGATAATGGATGTCAAAAAACACCAATTTCAAATGTGAATTCTGCAATTGTGAAAGGATCTAAATCAACGGATTCATTAAAGAATAAAGAAAATATCACCGCTGAATCTGCACCTAAATTAGCCGCTCAAAAACCGATTTCTACTCCTAATGCGGTAAATACTCCTACAAAAGAACCTGTGGTAGAAAAACCAAAGGAAATAGCTAAGCAAGAAGCAAAGCCTATTGTGTCAAAACCAATTGCTAAAGTAGAAAAATCCGTAGAAACAAAACAAGTAGTGTCAAAACCAGTTATTGAAAAGCCTAAAGAAATCAAAAAGACAGAATCTAAGCCTGTCGAGAAACCAAAAATGACTGAAAATAAAGTTCTTGAAAAACCAAAGGTGAAAGAAGAACCAAAAGTAAAATCTACTGATAAACCAAAAGAAACACCTAAATTAACTGATAAGCCAAAAACAGATAAAACAGAAAAACCAGTTGTTGAAAGTAAGCCAAAGGTAGTAAAAGAGCCAAAAATAGTCGTGAAACCTATGCCAAAAGTATCCATGTCGGCGTCTTATAGAAAAGGAATGTCATATTTATGTTTTGGTACATTTAAAAATCCTACTGTAGCAAAGAAATTAAAATCAGACTTGAGAGGTATTGGAGTGGTTACAGAAACTGTTGAGATTGATGGAACTTATCGTGTAGTAATACCTTATACTAATAGAAAATTTGCTGAAACTGCAGCAGAAGATTATCCAAATACAATTATATTTGAATAATAAGTTCAATTTTTTAAAAATTATAAATCTTTAAATTATTTAATATATTTTTAATGAAAATAGCGTATGTTTTTCCTGGACAAGGAGCCCAATTTGTAGGAATGGCAAAGGAATTGTTAGAAAAAAATCCCGAATTTGAATCTTATTTTTCAAAAGCAAATGAAATTTTAGGATTTGATATTAAAAAAATTATGCTTGAAGGCACTATGGAAGAGTTGACACAAACGGATGTAACACAGCCCGCAGTCTTTATTCATAGTGTACTTACTGCAATGAGTCAATCTCACTTTAATCCTAGTATGGTAGCTGGGCATAGTCTGGGCGAGTTTTCAGCACTTGTAGCCAATAAAACACTAAGTTTTGAAGAAGGTTTGAAATTAGTATCAATAAGAGCCAATGCCATGCAAAGAGCATGTGAAGCAAATCCATCTACTATGGCTGCCGTTTTGGGAATGGAAGATGCGAAAGTAGATGAAATATGCCAATCCATTGACGAAGTAGTTGTAGCGGCTAATTATAATTGTCCGGGTCAATTAGTGATTTCAGGTTCAATGAAGGGTGTTGAATTAGCTTCTGAAAAATTAAAAGAAGCAGGTGCGAAAAGGGTTTTGCCATTGAAAGTAGGCGGAGCATTTCATTCGCCGCTTATGGAAAGTGCCAAAGAAGAATTAAAAAAAGCTATAGAATCGACACATTTTAATACGCCAGTTTGCCCTATTTATCAAAATTATACAGCAAAATCGCATATCGAGCCTTCTGAAATTAAGCAAAATTTAATAGATCAATTGACAGGTTCAGTAAAATGGACACAATGTGTAGAGAATATGATAGTAGATGGTGCTTCAAAATTTGTTGAATTAGGTCCTGGTAGTGCGTTAATTGGCATGATTAAAAAAATAAATGCAGACGTAGAAGCTGTCAAGGAATAATTGATGAAAACGATAAAAGATTTTCTACAAGCCACATCTGACTTTACAGATAATTCCAAAATTTGGGTTTATTTTGCAAATAGAATATTTTCTGATTCTGAATTTCAATATATTCAAAAACAATTTGATGATTTTTCAAGTCAATGGAAAAGTCATGGGGCTGCTATGAAAAATGCGATGATGATTATAGAAAATCAAATAGCCATTATTTCTGTAGATGAATCCCTTTATGCCGTTAGTGGATGTGGTATTGATTCTAGTGTAAAGATTGTAAAAGATATTGAACAAAAATATAATATATCGTTTTTTGAAAGAAATTGGGTTTTCTTCAAGGAAAAAGAAGTTCTTAATAAAATGCAATTATCCGAATTCAAAACATATTGTAATACAAATTTAGATATTAAAGTAATTAATCCTTATTTTAATAATCTAAAAGACATCAGAACGAATTTTTATTCAAAAATTGAAGATTCTTTGTATAAGAATTGTTTAAAAAAACAAAGTATACAGTAAAAATGAAAAACGCTCATTACAAATGAGCGCTTTTTTTATAGGTTTAATTTTTTATTGTTTCTAGGCATCTAATTCTCCTGCAATCACATTCATACTGCTCATAGTAAGAATGGCATCGCTGAGAACAGAACCTTTAATCATTTCGGGATATGCTTGATAGTAGATAAAACAAGGACGTCTAAAATGAAGACGATAAGGACTTCTTCCACCGTCGCTGATGATATAAAATCCCAATTCGCCATTGCCACCTTCTACTGCATGATATACTTCTCCTGCAGGGATAGGAATCTCACCCATTACAATTTTAAATTGATATATCAAAGCCTCCATATTGCTATAAACCAATTCTTTTGGAGGTAAGAAAAATTCCGGGACATCGGCATGAAAAGGACCTTCGGGTATGTTTTCATACGCATTTTTCATTAAATAAAAACTTTGCCAAATTTCTTCTTGACGTACCATAAAACGGTCGTAAGTATCTCCATTTACGCCAACTGGAATTGTAAAATCAAAATCGTTATACGAGCTATATGGCTCGGCTATTCTCACATCATAGTCCACACCTGCCGCTCTTAAATTTGGTCCTGTAAAACCATACTCCAACGCTCTTTCGGCTGTGATAGGTCCTGCACCGATACATCTATCCATGAAAATTCTATTTCTTTCCAATAAATTCGAAAATTCTTGAAAAGCCGCTGGGAATTCTTTGATAAAACTTTTAATTTTTTCATGAAACAAAGGACTAAAATCTCTTTCAAAACCACCAATTCTACCCATATTGGTAGTCAAACGAGCACCACTCACTTCTTCATACATATCATAGATTTTCTCTCTCCATTGCCAAATATGAGTAAATCCTGTCAAAGCGCCTGTGTCCACACCAATTACAGAATTACATATAATATGATCCGCAATACGTGCCATTTCCATCATTATGATTCGCATATAATCAACACGTTTTGGAACACTAATACCTGCCAATTTCTCCACAGCCATTTCGTATCCAATATTATTGATAGGTGAAGAACAATAATTCATTCTATCAGTCAAAGTAGTGATTTGATAATATGCTCTGCGCTCCGCTATTTTTTCAAAAGCACGATGAATGTATCCAATAGTTGGCTCTGCGCTCAAAATTCGTTCACCATCTACTTTTAATATATTTTGAAAAATACCATGAGTAGCAGGATGTGTAGGGCCTAAATTAAGTGTAGCAATATCACCATCAATACTATCTGTTCCTATCAAAAATTCTTCGTTAAAGTTTGCCATTTTTTTTGATTTACTTTTTATGCTTCAATTATTCTATCTTCCAAAAAACTTATCTTCCTTATCTTCACGGGTTCCATCTTCCAATTTGTATTCTTTTCGCATTGGAAAATAATCCATCTCATCCATATTCAAAATTCTTCTTAAATCCGGATGTCCTTCAAACTCTATTCCATAGAAATCAAATTCTTGGCGTTCTTGCCAATTGGCTGATGCAAATAGGCCTGAAACACTTTTAATTTTAGGATTTGAAATAGGAATATAGGCTTTCAATCGAAGTCTGTAGTTAATTTCCATATTATGCAATTGGTACATAACACACAACTCTTTTCCTGATTTTTCGGGATAATGTATACCACAAAGTGTTGTAAGAAAAGTCATCTTACAAGATGCATTTTCCTTTATATATTGCATTATTTCAACATTTGCATCTGATAAAATTTCTAAAATCAACATACCATATTCTTCGGAATGAGCAATTATTTTATCTCCAAATTTTGATTGTATTTCGCTTAAAACAGCCTCGTTTGTCATTTCTGTATCTTTTTATTAAATCGTTTAATTTAGTTTTATTCAATTTCGTATGCTTCCAATAGCTTTTGATATTCTGGCATATCTCTTCTTCGGATACTTTCATTTTTTATCAATTCTTGAATTTGCATAACGCCTTCAATAATTTGCTCCGGTCTAGGAGGACATCCTGGAACATATACGTCTACAGGAATAACTCTATCAATACCTTGAAGAACAGAATAGGTGTCAAAAATACCACCACTACTTGCACAAGCACCTACAGCTATTACCCATCTAGGCTCAGCCATTTGTTCATATACTTTTTTCAAAATTGGGCCCATTTTTTTTGAAATAGTGCCCATGACCATTAATAAATCAGCTTGTCGTGGAGAAAAACTCAATCGTTCAGAACCAAATCGAGCTAAATCGTAGTTTGGACCCATGGTACTCATAAACTCTATACCACAACAAGATGTAGCAAAAGGTAGTGGCCATATTGAATTGGCTCTAGCTAGTCCTATTGCCTCGCTAAATTTGGTAACCATAAAGCCTTCGCCTTTGTACCCATCTATATTTTCTGTTTTAATTTTATCTAACTGATTCATTTTTTTATCTTTAATTTATAAAAATAATTTTTATCTTTTTTATTTCCCCCAATCTAAAACACCTTTCTTAACTACATAGAAAAATCCACATAAGAAAAATAGTACAAATATTGCAACTGCAATAAATCCTTGAATTCCCATTTCAAGAAAATTAACAGCGTAAGGATAGAAAAAGACTACTTCTACGTCAAAAAGTACAAAAAGGATGGCAACTAAAAAATATTTTATAGAAATAGGGTAACGAGCATCGCCTTGACTTTCTATACCACATTCAAAATTTTGATCTTTAGTTTCTGATTTTCTTTTTGGTCCCAAAAGATGTGTTCCAAAAAGTGTTGTAAAAACGAAACCTAATGCAACTACAGCTGAAATTAATAAAGGAATATAGGAATTCATTATTGGTTAAAATTAAATTTTTTTTAAGAATTGCAAATATAAAATATTTTAAATATTTCAAATGATAAATAATTTATATATAATTTAATTTATTTCTACGAATTTTGCAGTAATTTTTAAGTATGGGTTTTTCGTATTCATTGAGTATCATTTCTTTGATACTATTAGTTATTGGTTTTATCCCGTGTTTTGGTATGTTAAATTATATCAATATCATTTTATCTTTGTTTTTTTTTATCATTGCGTTGATAGAAATATATACTGCCCAATCTTTTCAAAAGTTGTATGAAGCTATAAAAGCTGCTTGGTACATTAGTATAGCTATTTTTATGGGAACTATTCGTTTGATTTTTGGGTTTGGTATTATCTAATTAAATAGACTGAGGCGATTATAACTTGTACCATGGATTCAAAGATAAAAAAGAACATTAATATATCAAATAAAAAGGCACACTTTTTATATAATATTCTTAAAAAGTATGTAGCAGGCATTATATTGAATGGCACAGAAGTTAAGGCAATTAGAATGAGTAATGTAAGCATTAATGAGGCTTTTTGCTATTTTAAAAAGTCTGAATTATATGTAAAAAATATGAATATAAGTGAATATAGCTTAGGTACATATTTGAATCATAAGCCTAATCGTGAACGAAAACTATTATTAAACAAAAAAGAATTAAAAACCTTAGAAAATAAAATTAAAGAAAGAGGTTTTACAATAATTCCTATCGAACTAAAGATATCTGAAACGGGTTTTGTGAAATTAGAAATAGGGTTAGCACAGGGTAAAAAAGTTTTTGACAAAAGGCAATCAATTAAAGAAAAAGACAACAAAAGAGAGTTAGATCGTCTCAAAAAATTGTTTTAGATTTATTTTTATTTTTTTAAGAAAAATTTATAAAAAAATTTCAACATTCTAAAAATAAGTTAAAATACTAATTATCAACTTTTTTTATTTAGAATGATTCCAAATAACTAATTAATTAACAACATTTTTCCAATCTTGTCTATTGATTTTAAAAAGTCTTTGTATATTTGCGCCGTATTTATAAAAATGCTCAACAAAAAAGCTAATGACAAGAAAAATACTTATGCCGATTTATTTACTTGCGTGTTTGTTTACATTGATTTCTTTTAGTGGAAATGCACAAGATGCGAAAGCAGGTAAAACTTTATTTAGAAGTAAATGTGGAAGTTGCCACGATGTTTCACTCAAACAAAAAATGACGGGTCCAGCTCTCGAGGGTGTCATTGATCGTTGGAAAGCTACTGGTGAATTCAAAGGAAAAAGTGGTGAAGAGTGGTTAAAATCTTGGATCCTAAACTGGAATGACCCTGTAGCTGCGGGAATGCCTTATGCAGTAAAAATGAAAGAATACGATGGAAGTGCAATGAGTGTATTTGCTGGTCAAATCTCTGATGCTGAAATGTCAGATATATTGGCATATTTAGCAAATCCAGCTGCTGCATCACCTGCAAAAGTTGAAGTCGCTGGTATGGATGCAAAAGCATCTAAAACTGAAGAAGGTGCTATGTCAAGTTATACTATAGGTGTCATGCTAGCATTTGTATTCTTACTACTTTTAGTGTATATATTAGGAAAAACCTCAAAAGAGGTTGATGGAATGCAGTTTTCAAAAGAAGAGGATGGTTCATTCAAATTGACTTTACCTAAAAAAGATAAAAAACCATTTTATTTAAAATCTACTTTTAAATCAGCATTGATGTTGGCTGTTGTAGTTATTTTAATTTTCTCTATAGGAAAAAGTGCTATTGGATTGGGACGTCAGCAAGGTTATCAACCAACACAACCTATTCGTTTCTCTCATGAGTTGCATGCGGGTAAAAATAAAATCAATTGTCAATATTGCCACTTTACAGCGGCAGATGGTAAACATGCAAATATTCCTTCGGTATCTACTTGTATGAATTGTCATAAAGCTGTAAATCAAGGTCCTAAATATGGCAAATCCGAAATTCAAAAAATTTATGATGCAGTGGGATGGGATGGAACCGCATATACAAAAACACCTAAGCCAGTAAAATGGATTCGTATTCATAATTTACCAGATCATGTTTATTTCAATCACGCACAGCACGTAAACGCGGGTAAAGTGGAATGTCAAACATGTCATGGTCCAATAGAAACTATGGAAGAAGTATATCAATATGCTCCACTTTCAATGGGATGGTGTATCAAT
>JBIPMU010000037.1:0-8127 GCA_044377205.1 Chitinophagales bacterium
CATGGTAGACGGAAAATCCACTTGAGAATACAATTTGGATTCCTTTTTGCCTTTAAAACGGGTTTTTAATCTATCGGATAACATTAAAAAAGGAATATTAAAGAATTCCCTTTGTTCATTTTTGTAATATTCTGGTAGAAAATGAGCATGATCCGAAGTAATGATTACTAATGTATTTTTTAGCAATTTTGATTTTTCTGCATTTTTAAAAAATTGTTTGAGTTGCCTATCTAAATACGAAACAGCATTCAAATAATTGTCTTTCTCCGAATTCGAAGCTTTGTATCCATTTATGTCATATGGTTGGTGCGTACTTTGTGTCAAAACAATCTTGAAAAAAGGCTTTTTTTCAGCTTGAATGTCCGCTACGAGCTCTTGAAACAAAAAACTATCTTCTACTCCTAATTTTTGAGTTTTTTGAAATGGTGAAAAATTATGAATATCTACAATTTTATCTATTTGATTTTGAATAAAATATGATTTAATTTTCCCAAACTCTGACTCTCCTCCAAAATAAAAACTAGTAGTATACCCCTCTTTTTTCATATCTCGAATCAATGAAGGAATTTCGGTAACTAAATTCACATTTTCGATAGTATTTTTATAAGGCAAAGGATATTCTCCGCTCAACAAACTCGAAATGCCTTGTTCGGTTCTAAAACCATTGGCAAACGCATTGTCAAAATAAAGGCCATCTTCAACTTTCTCACAAAGAAAAGGCATGTGTGTAGGCACACAAACTTTATTCACGCCTTCCATCAAAATGATTAAAACATTTGGTTTTTCTTGAAAATAAAATGGATTTTCTGATGTATTGTCAGAGGTCTTATGCAAATTATTAGTAATCATATTGGCATCCTCAGGATTTAAAAGCTTATAAGAATTCAAATCGGTTTCAAAAAAATTATCAAATAGAACATTTCCTATATTCCAAACCGAATTAAGAATGGCATAGCTGGTATTATTATTTTTAGAAATAAATGCAAAGCTCTGATTTAAAGGAATTTGCGAAAAACCTCCACGAATAGTTATAATATTAAGTACCATAAAAAACAATCCCAAAAGGACTGTTTTGAACGTAATTTTTAATGATAAATTTGAAGTATAAATCCATCGATAAAAGACATAAATAGAACTAGAACAAATAAAAATCATTCCCAATGTAAATAAAAACAATTGAAGATTGGATAAATAATGAATGATTTCTGTAGGGGTTTTGAGATAAAAAAGCGCTTTGACATTGAATTTACTTTGCCAAAAAGCATACAATCCTATATCGACACAAAGAATGAAATTTAAAAAAACAATTATGATTTCATGTATTCTTTTTGTACTGGAAAAACTAAGCCACAATAACTGTATACTTGAGATAGGAAATGATACCGCCAAGTCAAATAATATGGATTTATAAAAAAAAGAAGTCGCTAGTGAGGCATCAAATCCACCATAAAGTAAAATAAATACTATTCGGAATATCCAAAAAGTGATATGCCAAAACAGAAGAAGTTTTAAAAAAGTAAATAATGCTTTTTTCCCCAATTTAATTTATTAAAAAAGTCAAAATTAAGCAATAGTTCGCAACAAACTATATTATTTTCATTAATTTTGCCAAATATTAAATAAAATATATGATTTTTCTTCGTGCCTATGCGTCTGTTTGGGACTTTGTAAACCATATTTTTGGGACACATATTTTGTCTATGCCACCTAATACCTATGGATTTATGTTGGCTTTAGCTTTTATAGTAGGGGTATTCGTAGGATACAGAGAACTTCGAAGAAGAACTGATTTGGGTATCTTTGAAAAAGGCACAAAAGAGATAATGGAAGGCGCTGCTCCGCAAATTACGGACTTGACAAGTCATTTTATCAGTGGTTTTTTGATAGGTTGGAAAGGATTGGGAATTTATCTCAATTTAGATCAATTTTCACAGGATCCACAAAATTATATTCTTTCTTCGCAAGGCTTTTTTATAGGTGGAATTGCTCTAGCTGCATTATTTGGATGCTATGAATATTTTCAACTAAAAAAGAAACAATTACCAAAGCCAGAAACTAAAATTATAGGATATAATGTAGAAGATAGAATTTTTGATATCCTTGTTTTAGCTATGATAGGAGGCGTATTGGGGTCAAAGCTCATGGATGCTATAGACAATCCTGCTTCTATGAATGAATTATTGACCAATCCTATTCAATCACTCACTTCAGGATTGAGTGTGTTAGGTGGTCTTTGGTTGGCAGCACTTTTGATAATTTTCTATGGCCGCAAACACAATATCAAATTATGGGCTTTAACGGATAGCTTAGCGCCAGCATTTTTCATTGCATATGCAGTAGGCCGTCTCGGCTGTCAATTTTCTGGCGATGGATGCTGGGGAATACCCAGTACTCCTTTTCCTCAACCGGCTTGGATCCCTGATTTTTTATGGGGAAATACATATGCTCATAATGTAAACGAAGTGGGAAATCCTATCCTAAACTGTACGGGAAGATATTGTATGGAACTTGCGGAGCCGCATTTTCCTACACCTGTTTATGAAGCTATGATGGTTTCGGTACTTTTCCTTATTTTATGGGCAGTGAGAAAACGAATTACATTCCATTTTGGCTCTATGACAGGATTGTTTATGATTTTTAATGGACTTGAACGATTTTTAATAGAATTTATCCGCGTCAATACAAAGTATCCTTTTTTGGGTATGAATTTTTCACAGGCACAATATATATCATTATTTATGATTGGAACTGGAATTGGTATTATGATTTGGGCATTGAAAAAAGAAAAAATATCAAAAGCATAAGCTTTATAATAATACATGAAAAAAATAGGAATTATAGGCGGTGGATTTTCTGGGACATTAACAGCTATTCATCTAATTGAAAAAACAAATACTCCTTTGGAGTTAATTATTATAAATGAAAAAGGTAATTTCAACAAAGGAATAGCATATAACCCTTATTCAAAAAAACATATTTTAAATGTACCTACAGCTAAAATGAGTGCTTATCCTGCAGACCCAAATCATTTTTTGGACTGGGTAATGGGATTAGATGCATACAAAAATTTGGATAGAGATTTGGTAGGGAATGCTTTTATGCCAAGATATTTATATGGTGAATATCTTGTTCAAAATTGGGATAAAGCCATAAAAGTAGCAAAAGAAAAAGGGATAAAAATAATCATTGAAGATTCTGTGGTTTTGGAATTGGACGTCAACAATCAATTCATCCACATTACATTAGAAAATAGCAATCATTTTGAAATAGAGGAATGTGTGATTGCCACGGGAAATATCGTTCCTCGGAATCCAAAAATTAAAAATGAAGCTTTCTATAAATCTTCAAAATATTTTCAAAATCCATGGGGTGCCGCTTCGGTTCAGAATATTGATTCTAATTTGCCTGTATTGATTGTGGGAAATGGCTTAACTATGGTTGATACCGTATTGGGACTGCTTGAAAATGGTTATAAAAATAAAATATATTCTATTTCCCCAAATGGCTATAATATACTTCCACATAGACATGGCGGTATGAAATACGATGCATTGTCAAAAGAATTGCATGAAAAAATGTCGCTTCGCGAGTTGGTGACCCTTGTAAACAAACATGTCAAAAAAGTGCGTCGTTTTGGTGTATCAGCCGAACCTTTGATAGATAGTTTTAGACCTTTTACTCAAAAAATTTGGCAAAATTTGAGCGATTCTGAAAAAAATCTATTTATGAGTCGTCTTCGTCATCTTTGGGGTGTGGCTCGTCATAGAATTCCATTGCATATTCATGACAAATTACAACAATTACGTATTGATAATCAATTAATTATAAAATCAGGAAGATTGCTCAATATTGAAGAAAATGGAAGTGAAGTGCTTGTGACTTTTTATGATAAAAAAAATCATAGCGAAGCTGAAATTAAAGTTAGCCGAGTTATCAATTGTACAGGACCCGAAACGGATTTGGAATTGGCTGAAAAAAGTTTCTTAAAATCGGCTTTATATAAAGGACAATTGACACAAGATAGCCTAAAACTAGGAATAAAAGCGGATGTAAAAACATTTCAAATGATAGATAAATCAGGAAATAAGCATACAAATCTTTATACATTGGGCTCCAACTTAAAAGGAGAATTATGGGAAAGTACAGCCGTTCCTGAATTGCGTGGGCAGGCGGAATCATTAGCTATACAATTATTAGAAAAAATTAAATAGAAATCATTCATGTTGAATTTTATACAAATCGCCAATCAATTTATAGCGAGTATCAGCGCTTTTTTACCTAAATTAGTTGCTGCTATTGCATTTTGGATAATTGGTAGTTTTATCATCAATATTTTATTCAAAAGTGTAAAAAAAATCTTAGATAAAAAAGATTTTGACCCTTCACTTGAAAGTTTTTTGCTTTCATTTCTTAAATTAGGGCTTCGAGTTTTGCTTTTTGTCATAATTATAGGTATTTTGGGCGTTCAAACGACCTCTTTTGCAGCTATGTTGGCAGGTATTGGTGTGGCGTTGGGCTCCGCTTTTAATGGTTCTTTAGGTAATTTTGCAGGGGGTATTATGTTAGTCCTTTATAAACCAATTTCAGTAGGAGATTTCATTGAATTTGGTGTGAATAGTGGTACCGTAACAGCTATAGGTATTTTTAATACAACGATACTAACAGGTGATTGTAAAACCGTATATCTTCCCAATGGAACACTATCTACAGGTGTTATTATAAATTGGTCTCGCCATGGGTATATTCGAGTAGATGTTCCCCTCAATATTGAAAGCGACTCCAATATTCATAGGGTTAAAGAAATTTGTATAAAAGCTATGTTGACTCATCCTCTTGTATTGAAGACTCCAAACCCCGAAATACTTATAACGAATATTTCTCAAGGTTCTACTCAATTGAGCATCCGTTCATATTGTTTGCAAAAAGATTACTGGGAAGTATTTAATGATACTCATTTCTTGATTTTGGATGCTTTCAAAGAGTATGGCATTATTCAAGGAATCCCAAAATCAATTTTAATTTCAAAAGAGGGCTAATGACTAAAAATAAACAGTCTTTGCTTTCTTGGTTTATACTATTCTTGCTAGGTGCCGTATGGGGTAGCTCATTTATATTAATGAAAATAGGCTCAAAGTCCTTAGGCTCTGTGGAGATAGCCGCGCTTCGAAATGGCATAGCAGGCGCTTTTGTACTTCCATTTTTCTTAAAGTCAATCAAAAATTATACACGAGAAAATTGGATATTTCTTATACTTTGTGCATTATTGGGAAATGGAATTCCATCTGTTTTTTATGCCTATTCCTCCAAATATATCGATAGCAATATCAATGGTGTAATCAATTCTCTAACACCAATTTTTACGCTATTAATTGGGGTTTATTTTTTGAAAATTAAAATAAGTAAATGGAGTATTTTTGGGGTTTTTGTTGGTTTTCTAGGTGTTTTCATCTTGTTTTTTAGCAAAGGATTTTCTTCAAAAAACTTATGGATAGTTATCTTGCCATTAATTTCAACAGCAATGTACGGTACCAATACCAATTTGATTAAAGAAAAATTATCGCATCTTTCTTCTTTTCAAATGCTTACGGGTATTTTTGGGGTTATGGCGATTCCCGCTATGATATACCTAGTTTATGCTCAAATTTGGCATTATATTCATTGGGAGTATTTCTCATTCAAAATATGGCAAACACCCATCAATGAATCCCAAAAAGAAATGTTTTCTTTTTCTGCAATCTTCCTACTTGGATTTATGAATTCCTTTCTATCATCTTTATTGTTTTATTATTTTTTAAGACGAACGAGCGCTATTTTTGCATCTATGACTACCTATCTTATCCCTATTATGAGTATTTTTTGGGGATTTATGGATGGAGAGTCCATAGGATGGTTTCACGCTATGTCTTTATCCCTTATATTACTTGGGGTTTTTATGGTGAGTAAGCGGAAATAGACTTTATACTTCTTGTTTTATAATCGTATTAAATTTAGTTAAGGTTATTTTCACAAAAAGACTTATCTTTGCGTGGAAATATTCGAATCATGAATTTTCCCCATTCAAAAATCAAAGCTTTTGGACTTACGTTTGACGACGTCCTTCTTATTCCAGCACATTCACAAGTATTGCCAAGAGAAACTCAACTCAAAACTCGATTGAGTAGAAACTTGACAATCAATATTCCTTTTATCTCTGCGGCTATGGATACCGTTACCGAATCACAAATGGCTATAGCCATAGCTCGTGAGGGTGGCATTGGATTTTTGCATAAAAATATGACTATAGAACGTCAAGCCGAAGAAGTGCGCAAGGTAAAAAGAGCCGATAGTGGACTTATTTTGGATCCTATCACTTTGAATCCAGCTAATACGGTTCGCGATGCATTGAAATTGATGGAGGATAATAAAATTGGTGGAATTCCAGTTATTGATAATGCTAGAAAACTGGTGGGTATCGTTACGAATAGAGATATGCGTTTTGAGACAAAATCAGACAAACCTATTTCTGAGGTTATGACCAAAGATAATTTAATCATAGCAAAAGAAGGGACTGATTTAGCGCAAGCAGAAGAAATTTTGAAGCAATATAAGATTGAAAAATTGCTTGTTTGTAGCGAGGATAACACGCTCAAAGGATTAATAACCTACAAAGATATTCTCAAAGTAAAAGCACATCCCAATTCGAGCAAAGATAAGTTTGGTAGATTATTGGTAGGAGCAGCTTTAGGAGTGAATGCCACACTATTTGAACGAATTGATGCTTTGATGGCTGTAGGAGTAGACGTGGTTTGTTTGGATACCGCTCATGGCCATTCGGAAGGCGTACTAAAATCGATACGAGAGATAAAAGCAAAATATCCAAATTTGGAATTAATAGCAGGAAATGTAGCGACAAAAGAAGGTGCGCAGGCCCTTATCGATGCAGGTGTGGATGGCGTAAAAGTAGGTGTAGGCCCAGGGTCTATTTGTACTACGCGAATTATAGCAGGTGTAGGCGTACCTCAGCTTTCGGCTATAATGCTAGCAGGAGAGGCTTGTAGTGCTGCCGGAATTCCTATGATAGCAGACGGTGGTATCCGATATACAGGCGATGTAGCCAAGGCTATTGCCGCAGGAGCAGACTGCGTAATGGCAGGTTCTATTTTTGCAGGGGTAGAAGAAGCCCCTGGCGATACGGTACTTTTTGAAGGTAGAAAATTCAAAACATATAGAGGTATGGGTTCAATCGATGCTATGGCAGAAGGTTCAAAAGACCGATATTTTCAAGATGCAGAGGATGATATAAAAAAATTAGTACCTGAAGGTATTGTAGGAAGAGTGCCTTACAAAGGCCATTTGAAAGAAGTTATTTATCAGTTTGTAGGTGGACTCAAAGCATCAATGGGATATTGTGGTGCCGCAAGTATTGATGTAATGAAACAAGCATCTTTTATCCAGATAACGCCTGCAAGTGTAAAAGAAAGTCATCCACATGATGTAGTCATTACAAGAGAAAGTCCAAATTATAGTAGATAATTTACTACATAAAAAAATATGAAAAAACTAACTCTTTTATTTCTATTCGTATCTCATTTATTGGTTGCCCAAAAAAATGTAACGATTTCAGGCACTGTGAAAAACTTCAAAGGAAAAAGCGTAATAGCTGAGATAAAAAAAGAAACCTTGAAATATGAAACTCTCGTCTTAGATTCTACAAAATTGAATGCTAAAGGTGAATTTAGTTTGAATTTTAATGTTGAAAAACCTATCGAAGTCAAATTAACTATTGGAGAAGAACATACCATATTGTTTTTAGACCAACAACAAAAAATAATATTGACAATCGATGCTAAAAAATTTGATGAAAGCATAAAATATAAGGGCTCAAATGAAAAATGGAACCAATTTGTTGCAAATCAAATGTATAAAGAAATTTGGAATTTTCCTACTTCTTATTTCAAAGCAAAAGAATCTTTATTTTTAGATAGTTTGAATCTATTTTATAAAGAAAAACAAGCAAATCTAAAAGAAATTCAATCCGATCGATTGAAAGAATATTTGAGCGAAATATTTGAATTTGAAAAAATTAGTAATAAACTAAAATATGCCAGCTATCATAAATATTACAATAAGTTGGACAAAAAGCCTGAA
>JBIPMU010000038.1:0-8073 GCA_044377205.1 Chitinophagales bacterium
TCCGCAATAAAATTAAAAATTTCATTTGCTACTTCACTGAACTTAGGACAATTTATAACATCTTTATCATAAATCCCATGGACTTCACTTGCCTGAACCGGAATTGGTATTGTTGGATTGATTTTAAAATATAATTGTTCTCTTTTTTGATTAGGGTGCACTTTCAATATTGCTATTTCAACAATACGATCCTTTACTACATCAATTCCTGTAGTTTCCAAATCAAAAAAAGCAAGCGGTCGAGTTAGATTTAATTCCAATTTAAGGGATATTTAATTTACAAATATAATTCTTTTATTTTATTTCTATGATGATAATCGTGTCCAATGATAGCAAAAGCAATTGCTCCAGCTTGAACCTTACTTTTATTGGCAGTCCCTTCTTTTTTCCATTCTATCGCCGAAAATTGTTTTACGATATTATAGGTATACATGGCTTGAAGCGTCAAAGAGTTAAGCATAGCTTCAACTGAAATATGATCCAGTTCCATATTTTTTGCATATTCGTTTTCATCAAAACCCAATAATTCTTGTTTCTCTCCTCGAATTATTGACATAATTCTATACAAAAAAACTAGCTCTGAATCCAACATGTGCTGAACCATTTCTTTTATCGTCCATTTGCCCTCTGCATAAGCATAATCCCATTTTTCTGTTGGTATTTCACCGTAAAAACCTAAAAGCGTTCCAACTCTATTTTTCATTGCCTCTAGCAGGTCTTCCTCTTTTATCAAAGATAAATAGTTTTCAAAATAGGATGGATAACTATATATGTCCTTTTTGTGTATCATTTTTAGTCATTTATGTGCAAAAATAAACATTTTAAACTACTTTAATTTAAGAAATATAATTACCTTTGTGGGCATCAAATTGTCCAACTTTTAATTATATAAAATGAAAATTGCCGTAGTAGGCGCTACAGGTCTTGTAGGCTCAAAAATACTTGAGGTGTTAAAAGAAAGAAGCTTTCCTGTATCAGAGCTCATCCCTGTGGCTTCTGAAAAAAGCATAGGAAAAGAAATTGAATTTAATGGAGAAAAATACTTTATACATTCTATAGAAGCGGCTATTGCAAAAAAACCAGCTATTGCTCTTTTCTCGGCTGGTGGAAACACCTCTACAGAATGGGCGCCTAAATTTGCTGCTATAGGTACAACCGTAATAGATAATAGCTCAGCTTGGCGAATGGATCCCTCCAAAAAACTAGTTGTTCCTGAAGTGAACGCTCGTGTTTTATGTAAGGAAGATAAAATTATTGCAAATCCTAATTGTTCTACAATACAACTTGTAGCAGTTCTTGATGTTTTAAATAAAATATCCCCTATAAAAAGAGTCGTTGTGAGCACATATCAATCTGTAACAGGTACAGGCGCTAAAGCTGTGGCTCAGCTTCTTAATGAACGAAATCAAATTGATGGCGAAAAGGCATATGCGCACCCTATTGACATGAATTTAATACCTCAAATTGATGTTTTCTTGGAAAGTGGTTATACAAAAGAAGAACAAAAAATAATAGACGAAAGTAAAAAAATATTGAATCTCCCACAACTTGCTATTACTGCAACCACAGTTCGAGTTCCTGTAATGGGAGGACATAGCGAATCTGTAAATATCGAATTTGAAAAAAGTATAGACATAAACACCATTAAAAATGAACTAAAAAATGCAGCAGGAATTATCTTGATGGACAATCCATTAAAAGCCGAATATCCAATGCCTATAACAGCCCACAATAATGATTCTATATGGGTAGGTAGATTACGAAAAGATAATAGCTGCGAAAATGGTATAAACTTATGGATTGTATCGGATAATTTGAGAAAAGGTGCCGCTACCAATGCCATTCAAATAGCAGAATATTTATTAGAAAATAATTTAGTATAAATAAAAAAGCCCTTGAAATATTTCAAGGGCTTTTTATAAATTTTTACTTTTTATGCTCTCATTTCAATATCAAATTTAACTAAGCTAACAAACTGCTCAATTCGTTCGTTAATTTCATCCATTGTTAATTCCTTAAGCCTCTCCGTTCCAAATTTCTCACAACAAAAACTAGCCATTGCTGATCCATAAATAATAGCGCGCTTCATATTGTCAAAAGACACGTCTCCCGTTTTGGCTAGATAGCCCAAAAAACCTCCTGCAAAAGTATCTCCTGCTCCTGTAGGATCAAAAACATCTTCTAATGGCAAAGCCGGCGCAAAGAAAATTTGTTTTTCGTCAAATAACAACGCTCCATGCTCTCCCTTTTTAATTATCAAATATTTAGGGCCCATTGCGAGAATTTTGTTGGCTGCCTTTACCAATGAATATTCACCCGACAACTGTCTAGCTTCCATATCATTTATTGTCAAAACATCTACTTTTTTCAATACGGCTTTTAGATTATCAAGCGCTACATCCATCCAAAAGTTCATCGTATCAAGCACTACTAATTTAGGGCGTGTACTCATTTGGTCCAATACTTTCATCTGAAGAGAGGGATCTATATTTCCCAATAGAACATATTCTGAGTTTTTATACGAATCGGGTAAGATTGGATTGAATTCTAACAATACATTTAAATCTGTAGCCAACGTATCGCGACTATTCATATCCATGTGATAACTGCCACTCCAAAAAAATGATTTTCCGTCATGTTTTATTTCTATTCCATCCGTATTGGCACCTCTTTTTTTCAATTCTTCTAATTCCTCCATATCAAAATCACCTCCAATTATCGAGACCATATTAACAGGTTTATAAAAATATGATGCAGAATAAGCAATATATGTGGCTGCTCCTCCCACTATTTTATCTGTTTGTCCAAAAGGAGTTTTTATAGCATCAAAAGCTACTGTGCCTACTACCGTTATACTCATATTTAATTTATATTTTTTGCAAAATTAACTTATTTTCATTTAGTTCCTTTAAAATTAAAGAAAAAAGCACCTACTTAATAGCAGAAAAGTCAGAATTTAGATTTCTTTACAAAAAAATAGTCTGTTTTAATTTGTTGAATTTTAAGACGTTGGCTCTTTCAATTAAAAAAACTCATAATTATTTTTGAAAAAAAATTAAAATTATCAAAAAAGTATTATATTTGCACTCGTTTTTATTTAAAAACATTCTTCCTTAGCTCAGTTGGTTAGAGCATCTGACTGTTAATCAGAGGGTCGCTGGTTCAAGTCCAGCAGGGAGAGCACTTATAAAATCAAGCCTTGACACCAGTCAGGGCTTTTTTGTTTTTTGATGGGTTATCATTTTGTATTTATGGGCATAAAAAAGCACCTTTGTATAAAGGTGCTTTATAATTAATTTATAATAAGTTCAAAACAGGCGCTCAGCTATTTCCAAATTGTTAAATATCTTACTTGTGTAAGCTTGATCAAACAGTATGATGGAATAAAAAGCCTAAATAATTATAGAACGCTTTTTACAGCATCCGCAGCTTCTTTCAATAAAATAGCTCCCTTAACTTTCAATCCACTTTCGTCTATAATTCGTTTTCCTTCTTCAGCATTAGTTCCTTGAAGTCTTACAATTATATCTACAGGAATTTCTCCAATAGATTTATATGCATCTACGATTCCTTGCGCCACTCTATCACATCTTACAATTCCACCAAAAATATTTACCAAGATTGCTTTTACATTAGGGTCTTTAAGGATAATTCTAAATGCTTTTTCTACTCTTTCAGCATTAGCTGTTCCTCCCACATCCAAAAAGTTTGCTGGTTCACCCCCGCTCAATTTAATAATATCCATAGTAGCCATTGCTAATCCAGCTCCGTTAACCATACATCCTACGTTTCCATCCAATTTTACATAATTCAAGTCGTAGCTATGTGCCTCTACCTCCATTGGATCTTTTTCTCTTTTATCTTCCATTTCAGCCAAAGCAGGTTGTCTATATAGCGCATTATCATCAATTGAAATTTTTCCATCTACCGCTATTATTTTATCATCCGAAGTTTTCAAACATGGGTTAATTTCCACCAATGAACAATCTCCTCCAATATAGGCACTATAAACCTTAGCCACAAAAGACACCATTTCTTTGAATGCTTGTCCTTCCAGCCCTAAATTAAATGCAATTTTTCTGCACTGAAATGCTTGTAAGCCCAACAATGGGTCTATATACTCTTTATGAACTTTTTCTGGCGTATGCTCCGCTACCTCTTCTATTTCCATGCCACCCTCCGTAGAATATATAATTACGTTTTTCTTTGTGGTTCTATCCATAAGTATAGACAAATAAAACTCTTTTATTTTTGATTGCTCGCCATAATATACGTCTTCTGCTATTAAGATTCTATTTACAATCTTACCTTGAGCGGATGTTTGAGGAGTAATCAAGGTCATTCCCAAAATTTCAGAAGCCTTTTGTTTTAATTCATCTACATTTTTGGCAAGCTTTACGCCTCCTCCCTTGCCTCTTCCTCCTGCATGCACCTGAGCTTTTACTACATACCAAGAAGTACCTGTTTGGGTTGTCAAGTCCGAAGCTGCTTTTACGGCATCTTCAACACTTTCTACTGCTATACCTCTCTGAATAGCCGCTCCATACTTATTAAGCAATTCTTTTGCTTGATGTTCATGTAAATTCATTGTATAAAATTTTTTGTTGTATTTTTGACGATATTTTAATTTGGACGCGAAAGTAATTTTTTTTTTTGATACTTGAGTAAAAATGTTGGAAAAAGACGTAATAATTTTTGGTAAAGACATTAAGAAAAGCTACGAAGACCTTTGTGTGCTTGACGTAGAAGCTATTTCAATCAAAAAAAATAAAGTTACTTCTCTTACAGGGCCTTCTGGCGCTGGAAAAAGCACCCTGCTTCATATCTTAGGAACATTGCTCAAGCCCACTTCGGGAAAAATATATATAGATCAATCTGAAATTTCATCTTTTGATGAAAAAGAACTTTCATTTTTTAGAAATCAAAAGCTGGGCTTCATTTTTCAGTTTCATAATTTATTGCCTGAATTTTCTGCCTTTGAAAACATAGTCTTGCCCGCTATGATTGCAGGAACTCAAAAAAATATTTATACAAAACGAGCTAATGATCTTTTGGCGCTAATGAATCTTTCGGGAAGAGCTTCCCATAAGCCTTCCGAACTTAGCGGGGGTGAGCAGCAGCGAATTGCAATTGCTAGAGCATTAATCAACAGCCCTGAATTAATTTTTGCAGATGAGCCTACGGGAAACCTGGACACTAAAAATGCACTTGACCTGCATCAGCTTTTTATAAGATTAAGCTTAGAGCTCGGACATACTTTTTTAATAGTAACACACAATCAAGAATTAGCGTCCATGAGTGATATTGTAATAAAAATGAAAGATGGAAAACTAATTAATTAAAAAAATAGTTGCGTATGATTTCTTTAAATTCTTATCTTGTTTTTAATGGTGAATGCCGAAAAGCATTTGAATTTTATAAAACTATTTTCAAAGCAGAATATGAACATATTGCTACTTTTGAAGAAATGCGCCAAGAGGATGACGAGCCCATAAATGAGGCGGATAAAGATAAAATAATGCACGTAGTATTGCCCATAAAAGACAATTTTGTATTAATGGGTAGCGATACAAACGTAAATTCAGGAAACGTTAAGGTTGGGGATAATATTTCGCTGTCCATAAACTGTGAAACCAAAGAAGAAGCTACTTATTTCTACAATGAACTTTCTAAAAACGGCGAACAAACGATGTTCATTGCCGATACATTTTGGGGGGCTTATTTTGGGATGCTTACAGATGCTTTTGGTATTAACTGGATGATTAATTTTGACTATTAAAATCTTCATAATTGAACACGATTGATTTTAAAAATCTTATTCAATGTATAAATTCAAATCATGATTTGAATACTATCGATTTTGATTATATTTCTATTGATAGCCGAACCTTGATTTCTGCCTCAAAAACACTATTTTTTGCTTTTGACGGGAGCAGAAAAAAAGGCGTTCTGTTTATTCCCGAACTAATAGAAAAAGGTGTGCGTTTTTTTGTTTTAGATAAAAAGTATAGGCCAGAAACCGAATCTTTAAGCGCCTCTTTTTTTTATGTAAATGACGTTTTAGATGCATTACAAAATTTAACAAAATTCAAAAGAGATCTTTTTAAATCCTCCGTAATTGGTATTACAGGAAGTAATGGTAAAACAATAGTAAAAGAATGGTTTTTTCAGTTGTTGAAAGATGATTTTCAAATAGTCAAAAGTCCAAAAAGCTATAATTCTCAAATTGGGGTACCCCTTTCGCTTTGGAACATTTCAAATGAATATAATCTTGCTTTAATTGAAGTTGGAATATCCAAAAAAGGGGAAATGGATCGTTTAGAAAAAATCGTTTCGCCCGATATTGGTATTTTAACATCATTTGGCAATGCCCACAATGAGGGTTTTAATAATAAATTGGAAAAATTAAGAGAAAAGCTATTGTTGTTCAAAAACTCAAAAAAATTAATTTATTCAATTAACGATGAATTTCTTTATGAAAATGTACCTGTTTTAATGAGAGAAATGGGGTCTAAAACAGAGCTTATAAGTTGGGGCAACTCAAAAGAAGCAAAAATTCAGATTATTAAAAATATTTATGAACTTGTTGTGTGTTACAACAATGTAGAAACAAAAGTTGAAGTTCCTTTTTCAGACTCCGCATCTCTTGATAATATTTCAAGTTGTATCGCTTTATTTACTTGTGTTTCAAACGAATTGACTGTTTTAAAAAACAGAATCAAGGCGCTTCAAAAACTTGAAATGAGATTAGAAGAAATTGATGGATTTCAAAATAATAAAATCATTAACGACTCATATACTTCAGATATAGATTCTCTTCAAGTTGCTCTTCAATTTTTAAGCCAACAAGGTCAAAATAATCCAAAAATTTTGATCTTATCTGAAATCTATGAAAACGACTTTCTACAAAATACAATATATGAAAAAATTGCGCGTCTATTAGAAGCAACAGAATTAGAGGAGGTTGTATTTGTGGGTGAACAATATTTTGAAAACAAGTCTTTCTTTGAAAATATTAATTCTAAACTAAAATACTTTACAGACACTCATAGCTTTATTGATAACTATCCACACTTGCAGCTAAAAAACAGCATTATTATGCTTAAGGGGGCTAGAAAGTATGAGTTTGAAAAAATATTACATTTCTATCAAGAACAAACACATGAAACTTCCTTAGAAATCAACCTTAGTGCAATCAAAAAAAATCTCAATGTTTTTGCGAATCATATAAATCCATCTACAAAAATAATGATAATGCTTAAAGCTTTTGGCTATGGCATGGGAAGTAAAGAACTCGCAAAAGTTCTTGAATATCAAAAAGCGGATTATTTTGCAGTGGCATATATTGACGAGGGAATTGAGCTTAGAAAACAAGGCATAATAACACCTATCATGGTTATGAACTGTGAGTGGAGTGCCGCTAACAAGCTTGTAGAATATGACCTAGAGCCTGAAATATATAGCCTAGAGTCTTTAGAAAAATTCTTACATTATAGCTCTTTCTTTTCGTTGTCCAATCAAAAAAAACTATCGATACATTTAAAAATTGACACAGGCATGAATCGGCTCGGTTTTAAGGAATTAGACATAGATAACTTACTAATTACTTTAAATAAAAACAAACACCTTCATGTTAAATCGGTAATGAGTCATCTTTCGGCAAGCGATGATAAAAAATTAGACTATTTTACCCACAATCAAATAGCTCTCTTTAACACAATTTGTGATAAAATAGAAGCCAAGATTAAATATAGTTTTATCAAACATATTTTGAATACCGAGGGAATTGTTCGTTTTCCTGAATACCAATACGATATGGTGCGACTAGGAATTGGGCTTTTTGGAATTGACGCTTCAGGTTGTCTTGAAAATCAGTTACAATTTCCTGTTTGTCTAAAAACTAAAGTAGCTCAAGTAAAAAAGGTTTCTAAAGACGAGTTTGTAGGTTATTCGCTCAAGGGAAAAATAGAGGCGGACGCTGAAATTGCTATTATAAACATAGGATACGCAGATGGTTTTTTTAGAAAATTTGGAAACGGCAACGCTTTTGTAAAAATAAATAACATTGTATAC